>PUNP01000919.1 GCA_003551785.1 Candidatus Brocadiaceae bacterium
ATCGCGGGGGACGCGGCCGGTGGAGGGATATTGACGATGATGAGCGTGAGCAACGGCTGGAAGCGATGCGTGAACGGCGGGAACGTATGCTCGAAGAAGCCGATCCTGAAACCCGGGAAAGGATGACTGAGAGGTTCAGGCAAGCCGAAGAGAGAATGCGCGAGCGAAATAATTAAGTATGGTAATCAGCGTTTAACTCCACGTACTGTTTCGACATATCGCACGTATGAAAAACGGCTTTTCCGCTGCCTTCCCCCAAAGCAATCCTGAATGTAACGACATCCTCCTTCATCCCTGCCGCTGCGGATTTCCCGGTCGGCATACCTCCTGACAGTATCTGGGTTTCGCCGATATGCAATGATACCTGTTCTGGTAAAAAATCGGCACCGCTATACCCGCAAGCGCAAATTATGCGTCCCCAGTTGGGGTCTTCACCATTAACGGCACATTTTACGAGCAATGAATTAGCAACCGATCGGGCTGCCTTCTCGGCGTCCGCATTATCCCCAGCCCCGACGACTTCCACCCTGATCACTTTTGTCGCTCCTTCACCATCCCTGACTAACTCAAAAGCCAGGTATTCCATCAGCTTCAATAGCGCACGGCGAAAATTGTTCTTTACCTGCGTATATTTCAGCGATAGGCCGGAAGAGCCGCTTGCGGCAAGGAAAACGCTGTCATTGGTGCTGGTGTCGCCATCGATGCTTATCCGGTTGAAAGTTTGGCTGTTACACTTGGTTAAAACATCTCTCAAATCCGCCGATTCTGCGGAAACATCGGTCGTAATGAACGCGAGCATTGTCGCCATATCCGGGGCTATCATCCCGGCCCCTTTCACCATCCCCCCTATCGAGAACTTACCCTGATCCGTATTAACAGTGAGAGCACAGTATTTCGGACGGGTATCGGTGGTCATTATCGCCTTGGCCGCATTTTCAGCGGCATCGAATCCGTCGGAAAGCTCGCTGCATGCACTTATAAGCCCGGTTTTAACACGATCCATTGGCAGGGGAACGCCAATTATACCAGTAGATGCTACAGCGACCTGTTCCTTTCTGCTCCCGATTATTTGAGCGACGGTTTCCGCCATAAGCTCTGCATCACGTTGCCCCTGCTCGCCGGTACACGCGTTGGCATTCCCACTGTTGACGGCAATAGCACGTATACTGTCAGAGGGCAGAATTGAACGGCACCATTTAACGGGTGCGGCGGCGAACCTGTTTTGAGTGAAAACGCCGGCAACGGTCATCTCAACATCCCGTTCGGCAGCTAATACGGCAATATCCAGTTTATCACAGCTTCTTTTCAACCCGCAATAGCTCGATCCGGCACGAAAACCGGTAGGCGTAAGCATAGATCCATTTTTGACAAATTCCATTATACCACTCCATTTAATTTGCTTTAATAAGTGTTCGTTAATCGATAGTTGACCTCTAGGGACTTGGCCGAAAAGCGCACAATGGCCAATACGCATCGACCTACCGCGCCCTTTCAGGGCGCAAAAATACGTGTGAATCATCACCTCGGGTTGAAGCCCGAGGCTACCGTACTTTGCCCCGTCCGGGGCAATGTCTCTGTTTTCGCCCCAGCGGGGCGAGGTTAGGTAGCCCCTGGTTTTACCAGGGGTAATAAAAGATACAAAGATAAATGCGCCCCGGAAGGGGCGCGGTTGCACTTAAAGCTGCGGCATTTGCCCATTATTGCCTTTTCGGCCACGCCTCTAGTGGTTCATGCCACCAGTCCGTAACCTAACTCGCTACAAACAGGAATGTCTGTGTTACGATATCTATTTCAGGAGTTTCACCACTGTCTCAATATCATCCTTACCCGTCATATCCAGAACAGCGCCTTTGGCGTAAATCACACGGAAGTCGGTTGCATCGTATCTGATGAGTCGGGAAACGGCATCGGTTAACTCCAGTTCTCCCCTTTCTTTATTGGGCTCGATGCTGCGGCAGGCTTCAAAGATTTGCGGAGTAAAACGGAAAAGGTTCATACTCACCCAGATTCTATTTTTATATTTATACTTTTCCGGAGACTGAGGTTTTTCGACGATTTCCAGTAAATGCCCGTCTGCATCAACGTTCAAAACAGCAAATCCGGCAACCCGTTTTTTATCGAAATTGCTCTGCTCGACTAAAACATCCTGGTCGAAACCGGCCACACCGCATTTATCGGCGGGGAGATTTTTGAGTTCATCCAGTGCCTCTTCGGGATATAGGTTATCGCAATTACAAAGTAAAAACGACCTTCCACCGACGGTCTTTTCTGCGGATAAGACGGCATGCGCGGTGCCTCTGGGCTCATGCTGAACGGCAAAATTAACGTTGATATCAAACTTATCAGCAGCATTTTCCCCATAATCTCTCAGCAAATCCGCTTGCGAGGAGATAACAAAGCAGATTTCGCTGACTCCTATGCGGCATAACCTTTCAACGGTATAATCCAGAAAAGGTCGCCCATTAACAGGAATAAGGCCTTTCAGCCCCATAGCAGCAAGCTGTTTTGTTTCACCGGATAAATTATTGGCATCACCGGCCTGACGCTGCATGCGAGTGCCGCGTCCGGCGGCCAGTATCACAGCCATATCGGATATAGTTCCAGAAGTCATGTATAATACCTCACAAGATCGACAACATTTGCTTCAAATAGAACAGCATATAATTACTTTCTTTCATCATATTTCCCGGGATAAGTTTTCCAGCGTCTGTGGAGCCAGAGCCAGTACGGCAGGTTTTCCCGCACCAGTTCTGATAGGTTGTCAGACAGTCGCTGGGTAATACGAATGGCTTCGAGTTCCCTGTCTGCTTCCAGGTTCGGTTTTACTACATCCTTGAGAACCAACTTAAATCTTTTAGTGTCGCCGATTCGCAAACAATAGAGGAAAGCTACGGGAACTTCAGCTGTAAGAGCCAGTTTGGCGGGGCTGTCATGCGTGGCAGCGGGCTTTCCCAGGAAATCCACAAAAATCCCGTACTTTCTGGAATCCTGGTCAATCATCAACGACAACCTTTCACCTTTTTTCAATGTTTTTAGGGCCGTTCTCAACCCGCCACGCTTGGGTATTTGGACATTTCCAAAGGTTTCACGCAAATCGGCTATAAAGCGTTCAAGCAGTGGATTATCCATCGGCCTCACTATAACGACGCTGGGGTAGCCAATATTCGCCATGGTCATCAAACCTATCTCCCACCACCCGAAATGCCCGGTTACAAATATCATCGGAGAACTTTTATCTGGCCATGGCCGGCCGCTCTCATTATGAAACTCAACATAATTACCAATATTGGCCGAAGATAAATTGTTATGAAAATGCAGTGTGTCGACAACCGACTCGAAAAGCCACCTGTAAACCTCCCGTATCAGCTTGCGTGTTTCACACGAGTCGAGTTCGGGAAATATTTCCCGGATTTGACGGTACATCCGACCTTTGCGTTGTTTACGATCCAAAGCTCGCCCTATATCAGCCGCAGAACGAGCTAATCTTCGGGCGGCATCCCAGGACATGGAAACTATTGATCTATGCAGCAAGGTTATAATCAGATAAGAAACATAATGTCCTGATTTGACTCTTTTTTTTTCTTTTTCTCCCAATTCGGCAGTTACCGTATAATTATAAAAAACCAGTTAACAAAACTGAAATAAGATAAACGTTCGTTAAACCAATCCGGACAAACAGGAAAAGTCGTTGTTAGCCTGCATATTTCATAAACCAACGACAATATTTAATATAATAGATTGAACTACAAATCGACGTTGATTTACCAACAACCACCAACCAAAAAACAGGTTATGTCTTCATACCTTTCTATTGTGATGAGGGGCACGAGAAAGCATCTAAATATTTTTCGAAATCCTGCAATTTTTCCTGCAATATTCGCCGGAGCTCTGCGATATTGATATCCCAATAAACATGTACGAGCCTATTGCGAAATTTCGCCATTCTCCCCAGTTCTTCAGCAAAGACCGGAGTCAATATCCCCTCTTCAGATAGCACTTTGAAGGTATCCGAGTAATCTTCAGGTGCTCGGAAACGATTGTGAGCAATAACATGATTACCCAGGTCTATAGCTGCTTCAATAGCAGTGACAAAATTATATTTAGCACTGCTTTGCAGATGCCTGTTCGATTTAAAATCACCTTCCGTCATCTCCGACAGTTCCTGAAGTAGCCCGAGGGACTCTCTCATAGAACTCACGAGTTTTCCTGCACGTTCCGGGTCCATATCAACCATACTTCACCCCCTCACCAAATGTGGCTTTTAAATACTCCTGAAGCCTGGGTCTAAAATCAAAATATTTTACCCTGCTCAAATATTCAAAATCAAAAAGAAGACCTTCAGATTTATCAAAAAGCAAACATCCCTGATTGACTACTCTGTATCGAAAAGCTAAAGGAGCACCGTTAAGAACCTGAATATCCAAAAGGTACCCAAACTCCTCCACCAACTCTGTTTCAAGCGGTATAATGTATTCAAGGTTCAGTTCACCACAATCATTTAATGAAGTATATTTCTCCGGAACGAGATAGATAGCCAGATCAATATCATTATATCCCTCACCTCGAAGAATGGAACCGTGAAGATAAGCAAAAAGGATATCCTCTTGCGGATGTAATAAATCTGTCAGCTTACGGGCGACATCCTTCGCAGTCCCGCTCATTTCACTATATAGAGTATAAGTAACACCCAGACTCGAACTCATCGGTTATAACCCTTACCATTCAATCAGCTATCAAATGTATAATATACGTTTCAGCATCTACACTTCAAGGATACTCCCTTTCGCTCCGGATTTCAAACGAAGATAATTATAGTTTGACTATTTTCGAATTAGTGACTATACTGTCAACTCCCGAGATCATCTCTAATTTCCACTAAGAACGAGGTAATGATGAACGGCAAAACAACTTCTTCAATCGGACTCGACTTCGGTACAAACAGTGTCAGGGCATTGATAGTATCCCTGGAGGACGGCACCGAACTCGGCAGCAGTGTCTGGAATTACGAGCATGGAAAGGACGGAATAGTTTTAGATGAAACCCAACCGCATCTGGCACGCCAGCATCCCGCTGATTATATAGAAGGTATTACCCGGACCATCACCTGCGCATTAGCAGAAGCATCAAAAGACAGCAATTTTTCCCCTGAGGCTGTCATAGGGATAGGAGTGGACACGACCGGCAGTACTCCTCTGCCAGTTGACTGTGAAGGGGTACCGCTTGCATTAAAGCCCGAATTTGCTGAAAACCCCAACGCTCTCGCCTGGCTGTGGAAGGACCACACCAGTCACAGTGAAGCAGAGGAAATCACAGAAAAGGCCCGTGAAATGCGCTGGCATTACCTGGCTAAGTGCGGTGGAACATACTCTTCGAAATGGTATTGGGCCAAAGTCCTTCACTGTCTGCGAGTCGCCCCCGAAATTTTCAAGGCGGC
>PUNP01000247.1 GCA_003551785.1 Candidatus Brocadiaceae bacterium
AAGAGAATAGACGCTGGATTCTTCAAAAATAGCCACATAATCGACATTTGGCATTGCGGCGAGTGTTTGAGCCCTGACTCGTTCCGGTGTTATAGGTCTGTCCGGTCCTTTGTAGGCTTTGACAGAGCTGTCGCTGTTCAGTCCCAATATGAGTCTGTCAGCCTGTTCGGCTGCGAAACGGATCAGTTCTATGTGTCCCAGATGAAGTATGTCGAACACTCCGTTTGTAAATGCAATGGATTCACCATTTTTTCTTATAGAGGAGATCACCTGTTCTATCTCACTCTCATGTTTGATCTTATGCAGAGAAGGTTCGGCATCTGAGAGCAGTTTTTCAATTATTTCAGCCCCGCTGATGGGACGTGATCCGGGTACGGCAACCTCCATACCTGCGGCTGCATTAGCAAGCTTTAAAGCGTCTTTGAGCGGTATTTCCGCTCCAATAGAAAGCGCCAGTACGGAGGCGACCATGTCCCCGGCTCCTGTGACATCAATGACTGAACGGGGGGTGGTTGGAACGTGTGCCTCAGCACCATCTTTTGCGGCAAAAAAAATGCCCTCTCTGTCCAGAGTAATTACGGCGCTGTCAAGGTTCAGTTGCTGTTGAAGTTGACGGGCTGCTTTTGAATAGTTCGGTGTTTCAGTAAGTTGATATCCGAGGGCATGTTCTGCTTCCATTCTGTTTGGCAGGATGCAGGTCGCGTTCCTGTATGCAGCATAATCCTGTTTGATCGAGGGGTCGATTATGACGGGCTTGTTTTCTTCCCGGCAGAGTGCGATCATTTTCTGAAGCAGCATGGGAGATAACAGGCCCTTTGCCATGTCTTGAACAAGCAGCAGATCGCACTGGGGCAGGTGCCTTTCCAGATGACGAAAGAGAATGTTCAATCCTGCTTCAGAAATTCGGTTGGTGTGTTCCTGGTCCACTCTCAGCATCTGCTGAACGCCCCGGCCGGCTGAATGTACATATCCCATGTACCGGGTTTTGAGGGTTGTAGGGCGTTTCCCCAAAGTAATGAGCGCTGATATGTCACAACCTGCATTTTTTAGCTGGCTTGAAAGTTCTTCGCCGGCACTGTCATCTCCTTTTATGCCCAGGCAACTTACTTGTGCCCCCAGTGCACTCAGCATAGTTGCAACGCTCCCGGCTCCTCCGGGCCTGTGCTCCTGTGCGCTCACGCGCAAAACAGGTATGGGACCCTCCGGAGAAACTCGCTCGACATGACCACGCACATAAGTATCGAGCATGAAATCCCCGCACAGGAATACTTTCATTGATCCCAATTTGGGAACCAGGGTATGTAAGGGATGATCCATAGCGGATTGTGTTGGATAAAGCGGCAAACTATTCATCAGGCAGAAAGCGTACTGTTCACATTTAACTATAGACTATAGGTGACAGTGAGGTCAAATGCACATAAGCCCCGCATTCACGCGTTTCTGATGGTGCGTTTTCAGCAGGAATCAAACTCATGCTTCTGTTGCAAGGCGGGCTTATAAAGAATTTATAACAAGCAGGAACTTTGGATTGTTAAGCCTTTTATCTTAATTTTATTCTTTGGTTGATGAAATAAGCGGGCTAAAGCCTTCCGTCGACAAGTGTGCGGTCCAGGACTCCTTTGACATCATAAACAACCTCAATATCTTGAACTATTTCATCCAGGCTTATGCCGTCGAATACGTCGTCATGGGGCACGGCCACTATACATGCCGAATAATTCGTGGCAAGAACTTCATCGCGATTTGTTATCAGCTCTATACCGTACTCTTCCCATACTTCTTCGGGGTCTGCAAGCGGGTCGAATACATCCACACTGCAGTCGTAGCTCCGAAGTTCGTTGATAATGTCGACAACCTGAGTGTTTCTGACGTCAGGACAGTTTTCCTTGAATGTGATTCCTATCATCAGTATTCTGGCGTCTGCAATTACCTGTTTCTTTTTGATCATCAGCCTTATGACCTTGCCGCCGATGATTTTTCCCATAGAATCATTGATTCGGCGTCCGGCGAGAATGATCTCTGGATGATGCCCGATTTCCTGTGCCTTATGAGTGAGGTAATACGGATCGACACCAATACAGTGTCCTCCCACCAGCCCGGGACGAAAGGGCAAAAAATTCCATTTTGTTCCGGCTGCGTCCAGGACATCAAGAGTATCTATGCCGAGTTTTTCGAAAAGCAGCGCGAGCTCGTTCACGAATGCTATATTGAGATCTCTCTGAGCGTTCTCGATAACTTTAGCGGCTTCGGCTACTTTGATAGAAGGAGCCAGGTGAGTGCCGGCGTTAATAACGGAACTGTACAAAGAATTGATGAATTCAGCAGTCTCTGCTGTGCTGCCGCTTACTACTTTTTTGATATCCGCCAGTGCATGTTCTTTATCACCTGGATTGATGCGCTCCGGGCTGTAGCCGCAGTAGAAATCATGATTGAATTTGAGGCCGCTTTCTGATTCCAGAATGGGGACGCACACATCTTCTGTGCATCCCGGAAATACTGTTGATTCATATATCACCAGATTTCCTCGTGATAAATACGGTCCTATTGTGCTTGATGCTTTCACCAGCGGATCAAGCACCGGCCTCTTGCTGCTATCAATTGGGGTGGGCACCGTGACAATATAAACATCTGCATTTTTGATGCTGTCGCTGTCACAGCTGACTCGTAATTTTTTTGCAGATTTCAGTCTTTGAGAATCGAGTTCTCTGGTTCGGTCGATCCCTTTTTCTAACTCATCTATGCGCTTTTTTTTGACATCAAAACCTGTCGTATGGTATTTGCATCCAAAGGCGACGGCCAGCGGAAGACCGACGTAACCCAGCCCGACCACAGCAATTTTAACATTTGAAAGTTTTTCCAAGTTGTTTTTCATGCACTTTCCTCAATTCTATTCTTTGGTCGATGAAACGAGCCATTTTATAACCTGACAATAGAGTTATAATATAAAAGGAACTGGAATCACAAGCGAAGACTTGCTTTTCTACTGCAACACTTTCTTTACCCCGGAATGTCTGCGGAGTATAAAATTTAAATCTGAACAAATATTTTTACTCTGCAGCTCTTTTTTTTCTTGTTTTGCGATTTTGAATCCGGAAGTCTGTTTATGGTACGGATGCTTCTGAAATGTTTTTTTTAAAAAGGGGTTGACAACCGCTGCAGTCTGGTGTATTATTATAATGCACCGCAGTTGGAACTTTCATGGTGGTCGCTTCAGTTGTTTCGATCCCATGGTTTGATGATGACTGGTGCCATCTGACCCTTTGAGTTCTCAGGGTAAAAAAATGTTCATGCTGAGGCCAATTTTTGGTTTGGCGGATCATAATTTTTTCCCTGTTTCCTGTTGCCAGACAGGATGGGGACATGTCGAATGCGATTACAGGCTGGCTGAAAAGGGAACCAGAATCAATTTAAGAATAAGTATTGATTGAGCGAATGGAGCTAGAGACCATGAAAAACAATGAGATGAAGGTGGGGAAAAACAATCCGGTGTGGTTGCGCTTTGTTTTGATAGCAATAGCAATAGCAATTATAACTGGGGCTTTGGGTGCCGTTCCTTCTTCTGCCGGCTCCGGAGATTTCAGGGTTTCAAATTATTCAGTCGGCTTCACCCATGACAGCCATTACTGGCGAGGTTACGCCTTCACTGTTTCCAAACAGGTTGAAGTAACACATTTGTGGGGGGGCGCCGGACCTGATGCTGACGAGTTCCAGGGGGGGCTTTATGAAGTTCAATGGACTGGTGGTCACGAAGGAGACGGCGGTCTGTATTTAGACAGCCTTCTTGGCAGTGTGGTTTTCGATCATGCGCGGGATCCGGGCGATCCCCCCCAGGAAGAAAAGGTGGAGCTGGATGATCCGGTCACGCTGGTTCCCGGTCAAACCTATTTCATTGCACAGGGCAGGCGAAGTGAAGGAGAAAACCTCCATTACTGCGCAGACAGTATCAATTATGAAAATATACTCTTAGGAAGTCCGATAATCGATCGGTGGTGGCCGGAAGAAAACGCAGCATTCGAGATGGTGGGAGGGGATGGAACGGCCGCCGGGGCTACGGAAAGGGGAGTTGATCAAACCACAGACGCCATTATCTTGATGGGTTTCAGCTATCCCACGGATGTCAGCCCGCCGGAAGCCGTAACGGGTGACGCCACTCCGAAAGGTCCTGAAACAGCTTTGCTGGAAGGTCTGCTTTCTGATTCGGGGGCGGATCAGGAGGATGATGAGACGGCGCTGTTCTTTGAATATGGTATTGAAACAGATCTCAGCGATGGTCAGCTGACACAAGCTGATCCTGGCACTGTTGAAGGTCCGCAAACGGACGTTGAATTTTCTTTAGAGATCAGCGGATTGGAAGAAGGACAGACTTATTATTATCGGGCCGTAGCAATAAATGAAGCTGACCGAACCGACGGTGATATTGAAAGTTTTGAATTTGATCCTGTCATACCCGATGAGGTTGAAGTGGTTGTAGAGCCTGAAGAGACTACGGCGGGAGATTCGATAGGAGGCCCTCCTTCGGCCCGGGTACTGGATCAATTTGGTAATCCTGTTGTTGGTGTTGAAGTTGAGGTAAGTGAACAAGGCGGTTATCAGTTCGATAGCGGCGAAACTCTCCAGGTTACTGATTCCGATGGCATAGCATCTTTCGATGATCTCGTTATAGAGCAGGCAGGCAGTTATTCACTTGTTTTTGATGCCGAGGATGTCGAAGACGATGCCGAGAGTGTTGAGTTTAACATCGTGGCTGCGGATCCGTCGGACATTGAGATAACTGATATTCCTGAAAGTATAAGTGTGGGAGAGTCCTTTGCCATAGAGATTACTGCATTTGATGTTTACGGTAACCCGGCAGCTGATCATCTTCTTGCCGATCTGACGATAACTTCGGATAGAGACGGAGAGATTTATTTCGAGGAAGAAGCGGGACTCGATGAAAATGGAATCTATGAGGCAAATATTGCTTCGGGCGAAGTTATTACTTCTGGTGATCATGTCATGACAGCTGCTGCTGAAGGGGTGGGGGAGGACACAGCCGATCTCAGTGTTGCTTTTCCCCTTCCGGAAGATGCCGCGGAGGTCGCGGCCGAGACCCATCCTCTTGATACGGTGGCTGGTGAGTTCATCGAAGGTCCTCCCGAGGCTCTTGTGACCGATGAATACGGCAACCCGGTGCAGGGTGTGATGGTCACGCTCAGCGAAGAAGGCGGTTATGATCTCGGCGGCACGCTCGAGGTTGATACCGATGCGGACGGAATAGCAACGTTTGGTGATATAGTAATCGAAAGCGCGGGCACCTATACTCTTGTGTTTGATGCCGACGGAGTGGACGAAGACGCCACCAGCGACGAGTTCGATGTGCTGGCTGCTGAGGCGTCGGATGTCGCGGTCGAGACCCAGCCTCTTGATACGGTAGCTGGTGAGTTCATCG
>PUNP01000917.1 GCA_003551785.1 Candidatus Brocadiaceae bacterium
AAGTGCAGCTTTCTAAAGCAGATGTGCCGCTGGAGGCTTGCCCGCAGGGCAAAGTGCCGTTTGTTAAAATCATTTTCCACTATGGTAAAACGATTCACCATGAATTATTCCATTAACTTCATATACTAAAGCCGTTTATCCTCATATGTGCCTTTACTTTGTGAGAAATGCGGGTTAGTTTGACTATCGGTAGAATTTAGAATACAATGTAGGTTATTACTGTTGGCGAAGGAAGTGCAATTTTCAATTAATATCCTCATAATCATATGAATAATGAAGCTCGAAACATAGCTAAAAAATTGGTCAAAACTCAGAATCGCCTGCGAGCGGATTTACTGGAAGAGCTTGTAGAGAACTCCGACGACATTGAGATGCTTTTCGACCCCTTTTCTTACTCACATATCGGCGAAGAGATACGTGATAAGTACCTGGTAAAATTGCAGATGATCCAGGGGATATTACAGGAACTTGCTCATTTCAACCAAAAAAACCGCCAGCCGCCGGTCAAAGTTCTCAGTGTCAGGGCAGATACCAGCGACAAGCTCGTTAAAGTCGTTAATAAAACACTCGCTCGCCTCAACGGTGCCCGGATCATGGATGTCGAGTTCGTCCAAAACCAGGAAAATGAAAACTGGGTAGCGCTCATCACGTATATGGCCAACCCATTCACCGAAGAGAAAGATGAAAAAGCAGCCTTTATGTGACATATTTTGCTGCATTTTTGCCCTTCAGGACTTTTGAACCTGACTGATGACCCGGCGAATATTGCGCAGAGACGCCCGCCCACAGGGTATGATAATCAGCACATTTTGCCACTCGCCAAGTTCATCTACCGTTTTAGACACCCAGTTATCAATTCCCGCCTCATCACTATGCAAAAGAATTGAAGGATCGACACGGATCATACCGGCCGTCGCTCCGGATAATATTTTACCGGCTTCTGCCAGCGGTGTGTTCCCGGTCGGTGGTGCGGTAAGACAATGCAGCGCATCAGCTCCCGTGCTCTTTATCTCCGGCAATATATCTCTGATATGCCCGCACATGTGTATGACGAATTTCTTGCCGTGAGAATGACATATATGCGCATATTCACGCAGCGCCGGCACTGCATATTTCCTGAAAAGCTCAGGAGAAATAAGCTTTGTGTCAAGATCCTCCGTGCAACGGATCACGTCGCTTGATGTTTTTGCAGCGGCCTCATACCACCTGCACGCCGATGCTCTCATTTCATCCATCGCAAATTCAACTTCACTCTGTGCATCAAACAAATCGAAAGTAAATTGCTGTATCCCCGCATATCGGGAAATAAGCGAGTAGAGCGGACTCGACGGCCCTCCGCCCAGGACCAATACGCCTTTTACCCCCACTCTTGCTTTCTCCTTCTGTATGAAATCGTTATCCGCCACGAAATCAACAGATTCATGATAACTTGCCAGTATCTCGTAATCCGGGATTTTTTCGACATAAAATTTTTTGTGCGTACTGGTCACAACCGGTTCCGGCACAGCATAATTACCCGGCCGATTGGGATACTGTGGTGACGGCGTACGGGAAAAGACGACCTCTTCCGTTAATTGTCCTACAGGGGTCGTAATGATGTTCACCCGACAATCCCCATGATGACAGCTCTCCGTTTCAAATCCTTCCGGATATTTTGGAGCCACGCCGCCAACTTCATATAAAATATCACCTCCGACAAATTCGCTGACAGCAAGTCTGTCAAGAGGTTCAGAAAGTAATGTTTCCGGCAAAAAGCCAGGAAGGTTATTGGAATTTGCTATATGCACACAGGCCGGAGTCCATGCGGAGCTCCGCCCAGAGAGAATGGCCATCAGATTATCTTTAGGGTTCATCAGATTTTCACCTCTATCTAAAAAATGTTCCTACCGGTCTTTTTCGCCGTCAATATCTCAACAAATGCCTCCAGACGCGTCTTGAGCTGCCCCGAAAGAACGCCCGGCATATCCTGCTCGATCGTTATCACCGGAATCGATAATTCATCACGCAGCAAACGATCCTCTATACGCCGGTAGCAGAAACTTTGAACATAATGAATGATGCCGTCGAGTTCTCGCCGTTCGGTTTCAGTACGAATGTCCTTTAAACGGAAATTTATCCCATAAGGGTAAGTATAAGCGCTGTACTGCTTGGCAAGATCGGCGCCGCCGGCCGGCATCGAAAACTGTCGCTGCGTCTCGTTATAAACTATATGCCCGCCCTTTGACTCAACAAATGCATATATATCAGGAACTATCGGGGGGACCCCGACTAAACCCAACCTTACATGCGATTCCACGGGACCACGCAAAGCAGCACGCTCGAGGAAAGAAACGGCTTCCTCCGCATATCTGTCAATATCAGCACAAAAATCACTGCATGATACCAGCCAGACATGGTTTTCGAATCCGTGAACTTTGCCCTCACGCCAGGTGAGTGAATCTATCCGGTGAGCTAACTTGCGCACGCGGTTCAGTTTCCGCCGCCACGCTTCCACCTCCTCCCAATCAGCGCTAAGAGCAGAAGCAAAATTCGCCAATTCCTGTCGCATCCGCTCCGTGGCGGGTTTAAACGGAAAAGCAAACGGAATACATTCCACACCTTCATACTCAAGTATTTCAGCCAGAGCGTGCGTGTTGCTGCAATCGCCCTGAACAACTGTCACGAGACGTTGAATTCCATTGTCCTTAACGGTGCCGTAAATCCCCTTTGTCCAGGCACAGCATGTGCGGGGGAATCCGTTTTTTTCGGCGTCCTTAACCAATCGGGAAGCCGTGCTGTCGGTGACGAATATGTTATTGAGATCGAGCGGCAAAATTCCGGCTGCCAGCATAATCTCTAAGGGTACAGTAGTGGTAATACCTGCCACTGCTCTATCGCTGGGTAAAACGCTTATCGGTGGGGGAAGGATATAATCAATCATGATACAACCGTCTGTCAACTTAATTTTAATCGAAGCGGCTTAAACGGCCTCACTAACATACTGTCGCGCGACGTCGAACGCCTCATCAAGTTTAGCGGGATCGGAACCGCCGGCCTGAGCGAGGTCGTCACGCCCGCCACCACCACCGCCTAAAACTTGAGCTGCCGCAGAAGCAAGATCTCGAGCGCTCACACCGCGCGCTACTACATCTTCAGTAACGGCGGCAACAAGGGCCACTTTCTCCCCTTCACCTATTGAAGCGAGAAGGCATACAAGATTATTATGCTCATTGCGCAAAACGTCCGCGGCGCTCCTCAACTCCTGGTGCCCGCCGTCAAGCACCTTGAATATCGCATTAATGTCACCTATCTGCTCGGTTTCGTCCATCAGCCCTCCCCCTGAAGCCATCTGCTTCATCGCGTCTTCGCGCGCCTTCCGCAGCTGTTTCTGCATATCGCGAATCTGCTGCTGCAGTTCATCAACACGGTTAAGCAAACTGTCCTGCTGCGTGCCCAGTGAACTGCACATTTTACCGATGAGAAGTTCTCTGCTGCGCAAACGCTCCAAAGTATTCAGTCCGGTAACGGCTTCTATACGCCTGACTCCGCCGGCAACGCTGCCTTCGGCAACAATTTTGAACAGTCCAATTTCCCCCGTTCTCTCGCAGTGCGTCCCGCCACAGAGTTCCCGGCTCTGGTCGCCGATGCCGATCACACGCACGACGTCACCGTATTTTTCGCCGAAAAGTGCCATTGCACCGACTTCCTGGGCTTCGCTGCGGCTCATATGAGTAGCGGTAACGGGAAAATCAGCGAGTATGCGTTCATTAACGATATCTTCGATTTTCTCAATCTCCCGGGCAGAAAGCTCTGTCGGATTGGAAAAGTCGAATCGCAATTTATCCGGCCCGACGGATGAACCGCTCTGGCTGGCATGTTCGCCGAGCACCTCCAGCAGCGCGCTATGCAGCAGATGCGTAGCCGTATGGTTACGCGCCGTTGCTTTACGGCGCTGCCTATCCACACGACAAACAGCAGTATCGCTCAGATGAACACTTCCTTTACTAACGTGTCCCTTATGTAAATAGAACCCTTTTTCACGCACCACCGATTCGACTTTAAACTCCCACTCACTATCAGCATCCGCCGACGCTTTTATGAGCGCCTTATCTCCCCTCTGCCCGCCGGCCTCGCCATACGCCGGAGTTCGATCAAGCACCAGCGCAGCTTCTTCGCCCTCATCAAGGCTTTCTACAAGTTCGTTGCTATCGACAATACCGATGACCTTCCCCTCGCTCTCGAGGGTTCGATACCCGGTGAATTCCGTCGGCTGGTGCTCCTTTTGCAAATTGGCCACAGGCCCTTTACCAAAGACATCCCGGTCAAAACCGGAAGAATCTTTGGAACGCAACTGATGCTTTTCCAACTCGCTCAGAAACCCCTGAACATCGGCGGACATATTGTGCTCATGGAGAATGGACTCCGTCATTTCGACGGGGAACCCATAGGTCTGATAAAGGTCAAAGACTTCCTTCCCCCGAAGTACCGAACTTTTTTGCCTTTTTAACGCGGCTATATGCTCGGAAAGAATAGCGGAACCTCGGCGCACGGTGCGCTGGAAAGCCTGCTCTTCCTGCGAAATGACGGTATTAATATGCTCACGCCCTTTGATAAGCTCGGGATAAGTGTCACCAAAAACCTCAATAACCGGCTCGATCAGTTCGGTAAGGAAAGGCTCATCGCGACCTAACTGCACACCATCGCGGACGGCACGCCTGAGCAGTCGCCGCACGACATATCCGCGCTCCTCATTGCTGGGTATAACTCCGTCAGCGATGCAGAAAAAGACGGCCTTGGCATGGTCGGCAATGCGGCGCATGAGCGGTGCCGCGTCGGTCCCATGCTTATATTCAACTCCGGTCAGCTCGGCGATTTTGCTCATTAGCGGCGCAAAAGCATCGATATCAAAATTCGTCGGCACCTCCTGCATAACCCGCGCCATTCGTTCCAGCCCCATCCCGGTATCGATATTCTGCATCGGGAGCGGATCGAGCTTGCCCCCCTCTTTCCTGTCGAACTGCTGGAATACCAGATTCCACACTTCAACGAACCTGTCACAATCACATGCCGGGTCACACTGAGCGGCTCCGCAGCCGATTTCAGGCCCTCTGTCATAGAAAATCTCGCTGCAGGGGCCGCAGGGGCCGTTCGGACCTTCGGAGCGCACATTAGCAGGCCAGAAATTTTCCCCCTCGCCATAGCGATATATTCTCTCCTTGGAGATACCGATGGTTTCACCCCATATCCCGGCGGCTTCTTCATCTTCTTCATAGATGCTGACCACCATCTTATCGGCCGGAACTCCCATCTCCGTGCGCATAAATTCCCAGGCCCAGACTATGGCCTCCTCTTTGAAATAATCACCAAAAGAGAAGTTGCCCAGCATCTCGAAAAAAGTATGATGTGAAGCCGTACGG
>PUNP01000652.1 GCA_003551785.1 Candidatus Brocadiaceae bacterium
CTTTTGCCGAACGGAAAGCCAACCAATGCGGAAGCTCACGAATTTTACCAATTTGCAAAAGACCTTTTTGATAATATTTGTAACTATATGAGAATAAAAGAGCTATGAGTAAAGATGAATCTGCGATAAGTATCTCTCGAGTTCCTCAGGAGTTGAACGGCCATTTTGTAATTCATCAACATCAAATCATTCTCTGTAAATAAATTACATAAAGATAAAACGGTAGTGAAAAAAACTTGGCAAAAACTTTTGACGGGGTTTCACTGTGATTGTAAAAATGGCTGGGGATTGTAATAGAACCGGTAAACGACACGAATACAAACACTTAAGCGACCGATAAATCTTTATAATGACTACAAAGACCACTTTCACCTACCGGTTACTCAAAAAAATCGGCATCAACCTCTCCGAGCAGGAATACGGCGACGTGACAGTGTTCCGCGCCGCGGCGCGGGCTTTCAAAAATTTCAGGAACTCTCTGCTGCTGAAATACTGCATGTACTCCGTGCTGCTGTCGCCATTGAACTACCGGCTCATCCGACCTAAACTCTGGCGGTGGATGGGTGCCAAAATCGGACGTGATGTCTTTATCGGCTATGAAGTGTGGATGGATATCACCAACGCCGAACTTATCGAAATCCACGACGGTGCGCATATCACCAACCGGTGTCTGCTGCTTTGCCATCAGCGCGATATCGCCCGGTATCAGCGCGGCGATGACTCGACAAAATTACCCTATAAAAAAGGTAAAATAACCGTCGGTAAAGGCGCTATGATCGGGATGAACACCACGATCCTACCAGGCGTCTCTATCGGTGAAGGGGCCATAGTCGGTGCCGGATCCGTCGTCACCAGGGATATACCACCATGGTGCGTCGCCGCCGGTAACCCCGCAAAGGTGCTGAAGGATGTGGAACGCGGAAGGTAGACTCTAGAATGTGAGAAGTAACAACGGGAACGGCGCTGTTCGGTGTTCGGTAACGACAACGACGAACGTCAAAAAACCAACGACACGCTTTTTGGAAAAAGCTTAGAAAAAACTTTTGACGGGACTCCCCATTGAACCTAAAAAATGGCTGGAGAATGGAAAAAACCAGAAAACGCTATAAATGCACAAAATTAATACGACAGGGGAAAAGCTTAGAAAAAACTTTTGACGGGGTGCCCCATTGATCTTTAAAATGGCCGGAAAGTATAACGGCTCCAGTAAACGACACAATTGCACAAGCTTAAAACGACAGAAAGAAAGCTGTTCCAAAAAATTTACCCACTGAAAGACCAGCTCCGCTGGTGCGGATCCACTCCATAAAATTGCGCATCTTTACAGTGGATTCTTCACCTGTATTCCTGCTTGAATTGCTATTTCACACAATCTTGTGTCCGAACAAACAAAATACCAACCCGGCTCATAAAGAAGTCGGCATGCCGCTAAATGCAGAGAATCTAAAGTTCTCAATCCAGCTTCCTTCCCATACTCCTGCATTAACTGCCTGGCTTCCTCAATAATTGAAGACCCCAACATCTCAACATTAAACTGTCGAATTTGCTCGTCAAAAGCCTGCGTGACAATTTGTATATCTCTATCCGTAATCTCACCTTCACGGTAGCGCCGGTATATACAGCTTAAGAACTCGATTTCAACTAATTCAAGAACCCATATCTCGCTATCAGCTTTATTTATCGCCGCTTCAACACAATCGGTACCGCGCTCTTCCTGAAACAGTTTGGCCAGTGCTGAGGTATCTAAGAAAAGTTTCATATCCTGTCCCTGCGTGCAGAAATAATATCTTTAGACAAAGAGCCATTACATTTCGATAACACAGTGCGAACTTTTTTGTAGGGCCGACTGGAATCTCGAATAGTCGATTCCGGCCTTTTATTTTTCATACACAAAATGAGATCATATATACTCCCCAATTCCCGCGGCGTTAAATCTTCTATCTCTCTTATAGTTTGTTCTTTCAATTTCATTTCTGAACCCCTGAAAATGCGTGAAATGTTCTGGTTATTCTATTGTAAACCGCTGTCTGTAATTTTGCAAGCTGTGCGGGGAACGGACTGTGGAAAGTGGAAAGTGGGATGTGGAAAGTAACGGCGGACGGCAACGACGAACGACAAGACGGCAATTACGAATGAGGAATGAGGGATTAACGGCAACGGCGGACGGACTGTGGGAAGTGGAATGTGGAAAGTAACGGCGAACGACATAACGACAACGGCTATGACTAGCGACTAGCGACCAGCGACCAGCGACTTACGACTTACGGCACGCTTTTTGAAAAAAGCTTAGCAAAAACTTTTGGCGGGGTGCCCCAGGGGATGTTAAAATGGATGGAATAGGTAACGGATCCAGTAAACGGCACAATTGCACTAATTTAAAACGACTGGGAAGAAGCTTGGCAAAAACTTGTGACAAGAGCATGAAACCACATTGGTGCCAAGTGAAATGGGCTTTTTACTGGTGTCAATATCCTACGAGCGTCCGCAATATGCTGTTCGAAAAATCAAAAAAGTTGAACTAATCGGCAGAAGGTACTAGTCGGAAATCAGGTTCTACATGCGAAAAGTGGGCATCCGCGGTCATGATCGAATCTATTGCCAGTTCCTGCATGACTACCATGGATGTTAAATCTGTGAACGAAATTAACGGTTTGTCCTCATATCGTAATCTCCTTTCCAAAGCTGACTCGAAACGGCCTATGTCAATATGGTGAATGAACAGGTAATCCTTTTCGTTGGCTTCTATGAGCGTCTTCATGGCAATAACTGCTTGCTTAAATGGTGATCTGCGAAACAATAATGTGAACGTTTCGTCTAACACATAATCTGAAGTATGAATTTGATAACCTTTCGAACGGATTTCCGAATAAAAATCTTTTACTTCATGATGCCGGGCTTCCCGCTTATTATATAACGATATCCATCCCCATGTGTCAACAAAAACTTTCATTTTAGCTCCGTATCATATAACTGTACATCCAATTTCTCCGCAAAAGGTGCTGTCTCTGCAATACCTATCATTTGAAGTATTGGGTCTTGCGAAGAGTCCCTTTCCTGGACTGGTTTTTCCCTTTTGCTTTTCTCCAGGAGAAAATCTGCAAAATCCGCAGCTTCGCGTTTGTATCCCGGCGGTAATTGTTCAAATACTGAAACAATGTCCTCTTTGTTGGATTTCATCTTTTCTCTCCCTAAAAACTGAACTTCCATTTTTTAAAATCAATAAATTATTCCGTAAAATATTTTTGAAACTACCCATATTTTACCTTATAAGAGCCTTTTTTGCAAACACTCTACGGCCGTTTTCCCAGATACGAAGATAGGAGAGAGACCAGGCGAAATGGGTTGTGGGTAACGACAACCGCTTTTTGAAAAAAGCTTGGCAAAAACTTTTTACGGGGCTCCCCCTTGATTGTAACATGGGCTGGGATGTGGAACGGCCACCGGAAACGCAACAAATGCACGTGCTTAGCTTCAAAACGGGCCTAATAATAAAAAAATGCCGTTCTCTGCGCTCTCCGCAGTTCAATGCCGTTGCCGTTCGTCCTAATCCGCGTAATCTGCGTAATCTGTGGACCAAAGCCGTTCGTCGTTGCCGTTGTCGTTGTTGTTACTTCCCACTTCCCACAGTCCGTCCGCCTTTGCCGTAAGTCGTTGTTCAGTGAATACTCTCCAAAACCCTTTCCTTTACAAAAGGCAATTTTTGTGATACAATGTCTTTTAAAAAGGAAGGTGCTGATATGACAGATATGCTGAAGAATATTATTGCTGATTTCCACGCCCGTCGGCTTCCCACCGATATCGTCACCAGAGAATTGAATTTGCCACGGGTCAGCGGGAAAATATTTTCCGTAATAGGGCCGCGTCGTGCCGGGAAAACCACCTTTCTTTATTCTTTGATTCAAAACGCCAGAAAGGCCGGTAAGGACCCTGCAGAACAAGTTTTTATAAATTTTGAGGACGAGCGATTCTGCTTTTCCACCGATTCCTTCCAGCGTATTATCGATGCCTACCAGCAAATGTATCCCCAAAAGGCCATCGAAAATGTAGAATTCTATTTTGACGAAATACAAGAAGTCGCCGGATGGGAAAAATTCCTCCGCCGTATGCTGGATACTATAAGCCGGAAAATCTATGTTACCGGCTCATCCGCCAAATTGCTCAGCAGGGAAATTGCTACTCAGCTCCGTGGAAGAACCCTTTCAAGCACACTTTTGCCTTTCTCATTTCGTGAACGATTGCGGTTTTTCGACATCGATCCGGATGATATACATACCACTCAAAACCGTAATCGTATCATCGCTCAGTTCGATGCGTATCTGGAACGCGGCGGCTATCCTGAAACTTTCAACACCGATGAGGACAACTTTGTGCGAATCATGCAGGAATATGGGGATGTTTTGATCTATCGCGATGTTGTTGAGCGACACCGACTGAGTAACCCCCATGTCGTCAGGGAGTTTATGCTGCGGCTTTTCACTAACAACAGCAAACCAATCTCTATAAATAAATTATATAACTCATTTAAAAGCTTGGGACTGAGCACGAGTAAGGATACAATGTACTCGCTTTTAGACCACTTTACCGATGCGTTCGCCGTGTTCGCTGTTAAACGATATGACCGCTCTCCCGCGCGCCGTGCGCAAAGTCAAAGCAAAATATATGTCAACGACCCCGGCTATACCACCGCCTATCAACCCTCCTTCTCGCCGTACCTCGGCCAAAAATTGGAAACCGCCGTCTTTCTGGAGTTGGCCAGACGGTATCGAGATATCTTTTATTATTCCTCCAATAACCGTGAATGCGATTTTGTCGTCACCGACCGAGGCTCTGTCAAAAAACTTGTCCAGGTGTGCTATGAACTGAATGATAGTAACCGTAAACGTGAGGTGCAAGGGCTGGTATCCGCCATGGAGGCATGTGGGCTCGATCATGGCATTATACTCACCAAAAATCAAGAACAGGAAATCGAAACCGATGCCGGAACTGTTTCCGTCCAAAAAACATGGAATTGGCTCCTACAACAACACGCTTTTTGAAAAAAGCTTAGCAAAAAATTTTGACGGGACTCCCCATTGAACCTAACAAATGGCTGGAGAATGGGAAAAACCAGAAAACGCTATAAATGCACAAAATTAATACGACAGGGAAAAAGCTTGGCAAAAACTTCTGACGGGGCTCCCCATTGATCGTAACAAAAGCTGGGAAATGTGGCAGCCTCCGAAAACGCTACAATTACACAAACTAAAAACGACAGTAAAAAAAGCTTAGCTAATATATGAGAAAAACACTTTTCAAAATGCCGTCCCCGCTGATCGGTGTTCTGGCACTGGGCTTCGCTAATCAGCTCGGGCAGCTGCTGATGCTGCGTGAGCTTTTGATGGTCTTCCACGGGCATGAACTGACGCTGGGTATCATTCTGGCCGGCTGGGTGTTCTGGGAGGGAGCCGGGAGTTGGCTCGGTGGTGTTATTGCGCAGCGTACCGCAAAACCGCGGAGCATGGTGCTTGCCCTGGGTGCTGCTGCAACGATTGTCATGCCCATTTCAATCATCATGGCGCGGGTCATGCGTGTTTTTTTTGATGTGGTACCGGGCGCGCGGCTTTCCATTTATGATGCCTTTCGAGTATCATTCCTGGTTCAGGGCCCTCTGTGCATATTGCTGGGAGCGCAGTTCGTTTTGCTGGCGCGTCTGTGGCGCGAACATCGTCGGAAAACCGATATGTCCGGTGCGGTGCGAACTTACGTCGTTGAAGCCCTCGGCCATATGGCCGGCGGGCTGGTCTTCTCTCTCCTACTCGTCCATTTTATGAGCCCGTTGCAGGTGGCGGCTGTCTGCGGAGTATTCATGCTGAGCGGTTTGCTTTTCCTTTTCGAGCGTAAATCAAAACGACGGCATTTCCAGGCCGCAGCCATTTTGGTGTTTTTCATGGCACTCCCCTTTCTGAGCAGGTTAGACATGTGGGGGTTCGAGCTTCAGTGGCGTCACTTCCTTCCCGACAGTGAACTTATGGAAACGAAGCCGTCACGCTACGGGAGGATCAACGTGGTCCGCCGTGATAATCAATACAGCTTTTTCCAAAGTAATCATTTCGCCTTCTCCACCGGTGAACCGGATGTGGAATTGGTAGCTTTCGAGGAACTGGAAGCTGCCACTCTGGCGCACATGGCCATGTCTCAGCACCCGGAGCCACAGCGGATTCTGCTGATAGGCGGAGGCATGCGCGGCGTACTCAGAGAATTGCTGCGCTATGATAAAGTGCAAGTGGATTACATTGAACTCGACAGAATGCTTGTTGAGGCGGCTGTTCCGTATCTCCCGCGCTCCACCCGCGAATCCCTCACCCATGATTCCGTTAATTTAATCACTACCGACGGAAGGCTTTATGTCAAAACAACCGATGTGAAATATGACCTGGCGCTCATTGATCTGCCCGATCCCGAGACAGCCGTTCTCAACAGGTTTTATACGCGCGAGTTCTTCACCGAACTGGGCCGCTGTCTCAACCCGAACGGCATTTTAGCTATGCCGGTCACCTCTACCCCCTCACTGCGTCACTTATCCATAGTTAACCGTAACGCCACTATATTCCATACCCTGCGGGAAGTGTTTGAAGATGTGATTTCAGTCGGCAATGATATATGCCTTTTTTTGGCAACCGGCCAGGAAGGAAACCTGACGGTGAGTGCACAGGAACTGGCCGGTCGCTATGCTGAAAGGCAAGTGGAATCCCCAGATTTTTCCGGTGCACACTTCCATACTTTTTTGCGGGAACCGGTCCTGCTGCGAAAAAACTGGATTCTGCGCCATCATGGCAGGAGCCGCGAGGCGGCATTTGAATCGCCGGATACCGGACCGCTTACCCCCCCTGCTCTGGATGCGCAAAGGGAAAGTGAGAAAAACTTGCCTCCCGTGGAAAGACGCTATTTCCTGAATTCGGATTTCCACCCTATCGCTTATTATCACACGCTGATTTTACTTAACCACCTGATGGGCGCCGAAGCAACGGGGATTTTGAGACGTCTTTTACGGATACGGCTATGGTGGATATTGCCCTTTTTGGGAGCTGCAGTCATTATGGGTGGGATATTGCGTTTGAGCTCTTTCCTAATTCACAGGAGGCGTTTCGGCGGGGGATATGCCGTCGGAACTGCCGTTTTTGGCATGGGCTTCTCTTCGATGCTGCTCCAGATGGTACTGCTTTTCTCCTTCCAAAGCGTCTACGGCTATATCTACGAACAGGTGGGCATGATCATGGCTGTTTTTATGGGCGGACTGGCCTTTGGGTGCTGGATGTCAAGCCGGCTTATGCTGCATAAACCGGGTTTGCAGATGCTTGGCTATGTTCAGGGAGGATGTGCAGTTTTCGCCGCATTGACGGCCGCAATTCTCCCGCTGACGGGCGCACTGCGCAGCCCTGTTCTGATTTTCTTCACGTTCGCCTTAATGGTATGGACGGCCGGAACTTTGACAGGTGCTCATTACCCCGCAGCAAGTGGCTGCCGCCATCTCTTCACTGGTAAGACTGAGCGTTCAGCCGGCTTTGCCTACTCGATGGAACTTATCGGCGCCTGTTCCGGTGCTGTTTCAGGCAGTATCGTTTTAATACCCGTCCTGGGCCTCCCGACCGCCGCTCTTACAGCCTGCGCTTTCAATATAACGGCGATTTTGATAATATGGATTTACGCAGGAACGGATAAATACCGGTGAACAAAGACCGGTGTTTTTAAGACTCAATGAATAAAAAGCCTGGTTAGAGCCTGTTTCACAATTCACAGTTATTGCTTCAAGCATACGGCATTTGCTTATTATAGCCTTATAGGCCAAACTCATAGTGATCCATTTAAGCTTTCTCCGGATGGGGATTTTCACATGAAAAAAAACATCACGAGACGAGGGTTTATTCGTCAATGCACGGGTGGGGCCTGTGCAATAGCCGGCGCCGCCTTATATCCAATAGCAACCTCATCCCGGCAAGCTTCGGCGCAGACCGCGACCAGGGGCCGGCTGGGATTTAAGAAGTCGCCCTGGTTTGTCCCGATTGATAATAATGCACTACGCTGCACCCTCTGCCCGCGCCAGTGCAGCGTTGATGAGGGCAAAAGAGGGTTTTGCCGGGTACGCGGGAACTGGCAAGGCGATGGATATACGCTGGTCTACGGTAATCCGGCTATAGTGCAGATCGACCCGATAGAGAGGAAGCCTTTTTACCATGTGCTGCCGGCTTCGAGTTCACTTTCCGCCGCCACGGCGGGGTGCAATGTGCGATGCAAGTTTTGTGAGGTTTGGGACCTGGCACTGGTCGCCCCTGAAGATGTTCACGCTTATAACCTTTCTCCCGCTCAGCTAACGGAACATGCCGTACAAAGCGATGTAGAATCTTTATGTTTCACTTTCGGTGAGCCGGTGGTTTTTTATGAATATATGCACGACTCTGCGGCTTCGGCCCGCGAAGAAGGGCTTCTCAACCTCCTGCATTCCAACGGTTACATTGAGGAAAAGCCGCTGAACGAACTCATGGAACTGCTCGACGGTGCAAATATCGATCTGAAAGCCTTTGACCGGGATTTTTACCGCGATATCGTCGGTGGCGAACTCGACCCCGTACTGAAGACCCTGAAGCGGATAAGAACGGCCGGACTACACCTGGAGATAACCAATATAGTGATCCCGACCTTAAACGACAAAGAGGATGATATTCGCAAGATGTGCGAGTGGATACGGGACGAACTCGGTGCGGACACACCGTTGCATTTCAATCGCTTCTACCCGCTGTATCAACTGGCCGACCTGCCGCCCACTCCGGTTTCAACGCTCGAAAAAGCCCGCAACGCCGCACGCGATGTCGGGCTGAACTATGTATATGTAGGTAATGTCACCGGTCATGAAGGGCAGCATACATTCTGCGCCGGGTGCGGTGAAAAGATTATTCATCGAGTAGGGTTTATGATCGATGAACCGAAAATGAGTGGCGAAACCTGCGAGAAATGCGGGCACGAAATCCCCGGGATATGGGGAGCGTGAATAATGGTCATAAGGAATTTTCAAGCTCTTCTAATGCACGGCGAGCATCGCGCAGGCCCTGGCTGTAAGGGAATTCAGTTTCTAATTCTTCGAAAGCCTTCCGCGCCTTTTCCGCCTCACCCATCCCGCAAAGAGATATTACAAGGCGCGACAAAACTTCAGCCTTATGTGTGGAACTCATCTGGATATTCAGAATTCTTTCAGCCTGGTGGTATGCAACACTATAAGCCTCACGCCCGAGGTACATATCCAGCATCATTATATTAAAAGCGGGCGAGACAAAACGGGCCGGATCTTCAATAAGCAGGTCATAGAGCATTTCCATAGCTTCGAGCAAATCGGCATCACCTCCCCTTCTCATCAGGGACCTGGCACGCTCGCGGCTTGCCTGTCGCATCACTGCTTCGACAGGTTCACTTTCCTCAAGTCTACCTGTCCACTGTTCAACAAAACTGATCGCTTCGGAAGCTTTATCGGCGCTCAGAAGGGCTTTAGTCCATGTGCGATTCCATTCATAATCCAGTAAAAGTTCGATTCTTTCCCTTTCAGACAATACCTTGTCATAAACCCTGACATCCGAGATTAAAGCACTAAGGCTTTCTTCTCCTGATTCAGAGGCGCCAACAAACAACGTATCGACATAAGGAGAACGCCCTTGAATGAAATGCAGTAATTCATCACGCCCATCGACATACAAAACAGTATCATTACCCGCATCCCGGACAAGCAGGAGGTTATACCAATGCCCTTCTTTCAGCGCCTCATTTGCCTCAGCTGTAAAAAAATCTTTAAAACATTCTAAAACAGGTTTTCCATTTTGCAGGGTTAGACTAAAATTTTTGCCACTTACAATGTACTGCGTCCCGCGGGGCCGCTCCGTAAGCTTGAGGCGCAAACTTATGGCAACAGTAGGGTGGGCGGGTTCTTCACTGACCTTTAGACGGGCCAGAGCCCCGAATCCTTTGAAGCTCCCGACAAGTCCGAGATCATCGTCTTCCACCGGTTCAAAACCTCGTGGATTCTCAATTTCGCCGTACATTTCGTTGCTGCTGAAATCGGGAATTACTGAATTGCCGCTTTTTATACCGTCAAACGTCCACCAGCCAACGATATGTTCTTCATCAACAGGGTCACGATGTTTTTTAATAGTCCCCATCATTTCAATAACTTCATCGCCCAAGCCGTAAGCAAGTACTTTCGCACGGGCCTTCCGGAGCATCGCACGATGCCAGGCAGGAGAACCCTCCTTCAATTCCCGGGCTGCGGCCTGGTAACACAGGAGTGCCCCTGAATAATGTCCTATTAACGGTTCCATACATATATCGCCGATTTCCAGGGTCCAATCGATCGACTTTTCTGCCAGTTCTTCAGCACGATCACTCAAGTTAAAAACAAGGTGGCTGCGCCAATCGTTATAGTAGAGTCTGTCGGGATCATATTCTTCAACCGCTTCAAGTGCATTTATAACGTGACTTATCGGGTAGTCCGTCAAGTCCTTATCAACAATGGCGCGTTCAATATCCCTGGTATCAGCGAGTTTATGTGCACCATGGGGTACATGTATATGCACAGTCTGCTCAACAGTCCAAAGAGCATCGTCCCCCTCATCCTTCTCATAAGCTTCCAGTTTAACATCATAGCGGCCTGTATGCAGGTATAGATGCCGGATATCTTTCCCCTCGGCAACACCTCCATCTCCTAATTTCCAACGATACGTGAGGTCATCATTCTCTCCGATAGCCGGCACTGAAAAATCCACAAAAATAAGATCAGGAGAGCCGGGTATACGGCTCTCTTCAGTGATCTGCCATGCAACAGGATGACGGCCACCGTCCATGTTAGAATTCCTGACAGCAGCTTCAGCGACATCAGTAAACATTTCAGGTTCCATAATATCCTCTTCTTCCTGACCTGGTTTACGCCACAGCATCAAAGCCAGGTAATCCTCTCCGGTCGCAGCATAGAGGAATTCAACCCGATGTACCCCGGGTTCCAGGTTTATAGCACCCTCCTCATAGCCATAATATCGCCCTCTCCTCCTGGGAACTTCCTGATCAGCAGGCCATCCTGTAATCTCCCTGCCGTTCACCAACAGCCACGAGGCTCCATCGGAAGCGGCATAAAAAGTATGAGTATTATTTTCTATTTCGGAGATAGCAGCTGTCACATACTCAAGTCTCCATTCTGCCTCCTCAAGGGTCTGCTTCTCCAATTTATCACGTCTCACACGCCACTCTTCAAACGCTGTTCTTCTGTTGCTGATTTCACTTTCATCCTCGGCATCTTTAGCTTCCTGCAATGCGGCTTCAGCTTCTTCAACTTTTTTGTTGAGATCTTCGAGTTCGGCTTTAAGCTTGGGAACCTTCTTTTCCAGCTCTCTGCGCTCTTCATCAAAATCATCGATGGCGGATTTATCAGCCTGCTCCACCTCAAAATACCCCACGTATCTGTTCAGAGACAAAGGTGCACCTTGATTTGCCAGGTATTCCAAAGGGGTGGGCCCGTAATTGCGATGCATGTGATAGCCGTGCTGAACCTTCTGAACCAGACTTCGACCATGAGATTCAGGGGCCTGGTTCCAGAGCTTGATAAAATCATCTATATCAGAATGATCGAAATCATCAAGGTATTCTGTGCCGAAGTTTTTGGTTTCAAGCGTGAAACCGTGCTTTCTATCCCATTCCGGCTGATCAGGTATTACATCTTCCTCCCAAAGATAGAGGTAATAGATGGAATTATCGGTCTCCTCATTGGCATCAGGTGCAAAACTGGTATCAAACAGCACACGAACAGGTTCATCCTGGCGCTCCCAAAGGGTCGAAACGGCACGCAGAGAGCCGTCAGGCGCATATACAACCGGAATAAGACCGTCAACATCCCAACCGCCCGGCCAGACTGAAACGGTCGTAACGGGTGAGCTGGGGGTTTTTCCATCGTTCTTAATGGGGACTTGAATCTCGTAATGCACCAGAGCGCCCTCGAGGTCGATTTCTGCCTGCGGTGGCGCAATACCAGCCCCTTGCTCAGCAATAACTTCTCCAGAGAGGCAAAGAAGCACGCTCACGGCAAATAGTATTATGGATGCCGACTTCGATATCCACTCCACACTTTTCTCTGTTTTTTTTATACTCATATATACCCCGGACAAGCTGGAAAAGTCGATGATAGTTGCTGATGGCTGGTGGCGTGGCCGAAAAGCGCACAATGGCCAATAAGCAACGATCTACCGCGCCCTTTCAAGGCGCAAAAATACGTGTGAATCATCACCTCGGGTTGAAACCCGAGGCTACCGTACTTTGCCCCTCCGGGGCAAGGCCTCTGTCTTCGCCCCAGCGGGGCGAGGTTAGGTAGCCCCTGGTTTTAACCAGGGGGGAATAAATGATTCAAAGATAAATGCGCCCAGGTAGGGGCGCGATTGCTCTTGGAATAGCGGCATTTGCTCATTATTGCCTTTTCGGCCAGGCTCCCAGGGGCTTGGCCGAAAAGGTGCAAAATGAGAAATATAGTAACACAAGATGCCTTTCATAGTATAGCACGCATCCCTGCGTGCGCCCTGGACAGGCAAGGTGCCTGTCATACATTACGCCGGCAGCCTTTTCGGCCACGTCCCTAGCGGTTCTTTCCACTTGTTTATGTGGTTCAGCGGCATCCTGACGAGGTCATTTTCGAGGCACGGCGACAAAGTCAACCTGCGGAGTCGCAACGAAGAAATAGCCCTTCAGGATGCCTCCCGCAGGGCCGGTCGGCGATGGATTATCTGCTACGTTGCAGATCGGCGCCGACCTGACAAGCTCCGGCTTTTCACTGCAACTTGCATATGAACCACCGTCTCTCCGGCTGAATCCATAAAATAAAGTGGAATGATCCACTATTGGACAGCCAACAAATCAGGCAAATGACAGCCGACACGAAAAGATAAAACTGCTCAATTCCCCAAAAAGCATTCGATGCTGCTTTACCAACAAGGAACAAGATTCTGCCAAGCTTTTTACCTAAAAAGCGGAGCTGCGTTTGACATTAGCCACAAATGCACCACTGAAAACGCGTGAAATACAGGTTAAGAGTCTGAAAACACAGTATATTGACTTTGTATTTGTAGAGTGAGCATTTTCAACGCTCAATTACCTGAACTTCCACACCGCTAATAGCCGGATTAAGGGAAGAGTCTTCTTTAGCGTTAAGTTCAATGATTATTTCTCCGTTTTCCGCTTTTGCAGAGAACTCTTCCACGATACCCTTGAGCGCACCTCCGGAACGTTCAACTATATCGAGGGCTTCAATAACGATTTCACCGTTGATAAGAACATCAAAGATGCGATCGCCTGGTTCAACATTTTCATCGAGTTCGGAAAAATGCAGTCTGACACTGAATTCATCATTCAGCAAATCTTCGACGTAGATTGAGTTATGCGGATCATCGAACTCATTCATCGATGATGCAACCCAATTCAGCCCGCCTCCATTATCCTGTATGGCGGATGGATGGCGGCGCTGGAAGTTGGCCCCTGATCTATCATACCAGACCAGTCCGCTGCCGGAGACATCCACTCTTCGCCCCGGCGCACCAAAATTCAACCCATACCCTTCGGGCGACGGGAAACCGGCATCATAACGGGTCCAGAACTCCAGGTTTTCATCATCGGGCATATGAACAAACGCAAGTGTAGTCTGTATGGGATAGCTGCAAGTACAGGTACGAGTATAATCCAAAGAGTTCAGCACACCATCAGCAGCTATGAGGTTGGCCGTACAACCGCTCCTGAACCCGCTCAATGTCCCGGTTCCGGAGTCATGCTCGATATCGAAAAATCCGGCATAACCGCTGCGGAACAACAGCATGTGAGTACTGGCATTGTGGGTGTTGCACCCATACGCACGGCTATAGGTCATAGGCCGTGAACGTCCGGTATGGGGATCAGAGTGCATCCACCCCTCACCGGTTTTGATAGAACGGGCCGGTCCCGGACGTCCCGGTACGATCATTTCTCCGTGCAGGGAGCCGGGGAGTTCGAACCCACCGCCCTTCCAGATGATATCGCCACTATGGCCACGCATAGCAGCCATCTGATCGGGTTCATCACTAAGCGGGCGCCGCATATCCTTGCTTCCACCTTCAATGAGTATGTCGTGTTCGGCGCTGTAGAGCAGCAGAGTGCCAAAGACCTCGCTCTGCCGGCTCCATATCTCTTCACCAGTTTCAATATTGACAGCAGTGACGGTATGGTCCTCCTCGGGAGCAGTCCCACGACGCGCAAGGTGTTCCAGCGCCTTCTCGGAAAGTCCGTCGATAACATAGAGTTTATCACCGTGACTGACGATCGCGTTATGCCGGAATCCGATATTCGCACGCCGTTCCCATAACACTTCACCATCGTTTCGATCCATAACTGCCAGCATCCGGCTGGAGGTTCCGCTATAGCTTTCGGTCCATCCCAGTTCCTGGTCCTCGAAGATATGGGGTTCGGAAGTTGTAATGAGGAAATCGCCTGAGACACTAATATGGCCCCAGTCGGGGGTCTCCTCTTCATAAATTTCTTTCACACTGCGTCCGGGCAATGAAAATTCCTGAACCGTCTCGCCAGTGGACGCATCCAGACGTAAAATGCGGCCCTCGTAACGCAGATAGATATCGTCTTCGAGTGTAACAAAGGGGCTTCCTATGTACGTAGCGCCCGGGATGTTAGTCATATAGACCTCATCACCATCAGCCCATTCTTCTTCCAGCTCCAGGTTTGTAAAAGGATGCCCTATGCCTGGCAAATCCGTTTTCCAGATTTTCCGCCCCGAATAAACGCAGCGGGCACTAATGTTTTCGACGCCAAGATACACCTGACGTCCAGCGGCCACTTGCGGTCTTGGACCGCCGCTGTGGCGCGGAAGGATGTCGTGATTATTCGGTCCGCCGAACCAGAGCACTCCCAAAGGGAGGCGGACAAGGTCGTCTTCGGAGCGCAGCGTATTGGCAGGATCATGGTACTGATGCGTCCATTCACCGGCACCGGACAGCGGTCCGCTTCGACGGGCGTAGAGGGAATCGGCGGTCTTTTCGGGCTCCACCTGATCCACTTCCAGGTCAAGGGCCACATCATAGAGGGCTTTCAGCGCATCATTCCCGCCGCTGAAACGGGCTATACCACTATAGGGGCGCAGCATATTCAGGATTGCCTTAAACTCTTCCTGCCCTACAACCCAATCTTTTCTTCTCAGCATGCGGCGCCAGAAAGATTCCGCTCGTTGTTCATGCACCAGCCCGGCATCTTCAACATCTTCACTAACGATAAGGTTGAACAGATAGGGTTGCATTGAAAAAGTGGCGGGGTCTTCTTCAAGAACGGCCGCGCGTCGTCCGTAAAGATTTGCTTCGGTAAGTTCTTCACGGAGAGAGCGGACAGTATCTGGATCGGATTCTACAAGGACAACATGCATATCGCTGCGGTTGATCAGTTCCCTGAAAAGGTCTCCGGACCCTGCCCCCAGAACGAGCGCATAACCTTCGTATTCCCCGAGTTCAGCAAGGATCGCCGCAGCCTTCCCGGCCCATTTGTAGGAAACAGGAGCGAAATCGGACGAGTCCAGCGAATAATGCTTCTCATCGGCCGGCTCAGGGCCAAAACTATAAATCCGCCCGCATTTCGTTGAAACGACAAGTTGCCCATAGGCAGCCAGCTTATAGAAAACCTCACCGTCAATAAGGTCTTTAACGCCTTCGAGGCGTTCTTCCAGCATGGGGTTGGTTTTCATCCCCAAGCCGCCGCCGTCTACGGCATGAACTGCGTAGTCTCCTTCACCTTTGGAACCGCGTGGACTTATTTCTAAAACAGAGCCGGTTTCCCGATCGAGAATGACCGGGCTCTGGCCCCTTCCGGCCGAAACGATGAGTTCATTTCTTGAAGCTGCGATATAACCTTGAGGTGAGAGGCCACCATAACCGTAGGCGCCACCGTGGGGCAGGGGAACATAGTCGGAGCCCGTCGTATCGTTAACCCAGACAATGTCTCCGTTCTCAGCATCGAGAGCATATATAAAAATGCCATGCAGCGGCCATATACCTGCTGCAAAATAGACCCTTCCATCCTTGACTACCGGTCCACCGCGCGCGGCCCAGAAATCGATTACTCTCTCATTGCCCAGCAGGCGTTGTGTGGAGGGGCCGGCCTGAAAATCCCACAGGAGTTCACCGCTTTCCGCATCAACACAATAGAAGTAACCGTCATCCGAGGTGAAAAACACACGATCACGCCAAACAGCGGGTGCAAGGCGCACGGGGCCGTCAGCATAGTAACGCCAGAGTTCAGAACCATCATGAAGATCATAGGCGGTTACACTGTCGGTCGAATTGGACGGAACAAACAAGCGATAATCAGAGGCAACAGGCGTGTAGGATACATCAAAGTCCAGCTTGCCACGATCATCCAATTGGTGTGGCCAGGCGCGTTGGGGTTCCGGAAGCTCACGCACCCACTGCAAGTGCAGTTCTTCGGCCAAATCATGCGGGATCTCCGCGCTGCGGGACGGATCATAGCGCCACATCGGCCACCCGTCTGCTTCCGTAGCCAGAACGTGATCCGTATCAACTCCCATGTCGGCAAGAACTTTAGCCGTTAGACGTCTCATGCGCCAGTTCCCTTTATCCAATGCTCCGGTGAGTTCATCCAAAGCTTTGTCATCTCCCAGATCACTTAACGCCTGGAGAGCGGCCACCTGAATTACCATTACATTAGACAGGTTCTGTGCTTTACCTATGAAGGCTATAGCCTCTTCATCGCCGCGTTCGACCAAAGCGGCAGGGAAAATATCCTCTCTGTAGAATCGCAACAATCCATCCTCCGCGGTTTCAGCGAGTGATTCGCGATCCGATTCCAGCTTTTCGATCAGGATTGCAATAACTTCATAATTACCCACAATCTCGGTCATAGCTTCGGCGGAGACCCATTGCAATGCATTGTCAGTTGTCGCTTTAATGACCCGTTCAAGAAGCGAAGCCGAATCGTCCCCACCTTTCTCAATAAGTATATCGGGGTAGATGTCCATATCATTCAGTCTGAGCAGCCCTTCTTCAGCGGCCCCGGCTAACGTATCATCTTCCAATTCGAGCTTATCAACCAGGGTGGCAATAGCTTCGTAATCGCCGGCTGTTTCCCGCAGCCCATCGACGGAAGCGTCCTGCAACCTGACATTGACTGTTTGTAAAGCGACAGTCTCCATCAAAGCAATGGAGTCCTCATCAGCACGATCAACCAGCACAGCGGGATAATCACCCTCTTCAATGGCAATGATCACAGCGTCTTCAGCGGCCTGAGCAATATCCCGGACTTCGGAGTCGAGCAATTCGAGGAGTTGCGCCAGCGCCTTATAATCCCCAATTGCTCCTAAAGCCCATATGGCATCGAGCTGTTTATGGAGTTGGTCGGAAGCTTCTTCAAAAGTATCGATAACAGCACTGGTGTCCGGCACGCCAATATCGACCATGTATTGAGTTCTTTCCAATGAAAGCCGACCGGCTTTAGCGACTTTTTGGACACTCTCTTCAAATTCCGCCAGCCATGGCGCATCAGGCCGGTATTTGATCTCGTAAAGCTGGGCCACTTGATTTTCAGGCATTGTACCGCTGAATAATTTCACATCATCTATAAGCCCATCAAAATGTCCCATTCCCCGCTGGAAAAATTCTACCACCGCGTGTCCAATATTTACCGACGCGAGATCGGCAGTGTCAACAGGCGCACCGTTGATGAACAATGTCGCAAGATCCGGTTCAAAAATCACAGCAACATGCTCCCATTCCCCCGGAGTCGCCCGTTCACCCACGAGATCAGAAAGATCAAGTTCTTGGTCCCAACCTTCCGGGTTAAGGAAATAGGCCGGTTCGAACATTCCGGCCGCTCCGCCCGAAGCATGGGAGCGCACTACAAGAACGTTGTCAGAACCACCGCGCAGATGTTCCGGCTTGACTGTAACGGAAAAAGGTTCGTCCCATATATCGCCGACTCCCTTTCCGGTCGAGTCGGTCGTCTGCTCACCGACATATTCACCGTTGATATAGACCCAGGCCTGCTCATCCACGGCCCCAAAATAGAGTTCATGCTCCATATCAGCATATTGTTCAGGAACATAAAATGAAGTTTTATACCATCCGTATCCATGTTCACGTCCGACATGGGTATCTTGCCAGAAGGCGGGAACCTTGATCTCATCCCATTCTTCAGCTTTCTCTCCGGTTGTCCAGTTTCTCGACATCCCGACATCGTGCGGATCGAGACTGAAATACCAGGGGTTGGGCAACCCCAGAAGCTGTTGGCGGATGCGGACATAATCACCGAGAACTATTTTTTCAGGAATATCTTCAGCACTTCTCTGATCCTTAATCCAGAATGACAGGGTCCAGCTCTCCGGGAAATCCAATGGTTCGAGCTGTGCTATACGAGATTCGCGTGTCAGCTTCACGCTCCCCGCTTCCAACCCATGAACTGATTCAGACACACGTTCGGGTTCGGGGCGGTTGCGTCTATTTCGCAAGAGCTGCGCAGTATGACCGTGCCCCGTGGTGTCAGTTTCAAAATGTTCCTGATACGGACCAAATCGCCAATGCAGCAGAATATCACCTTCGGCTGAAGCAATAGAGGAAATTCCGAAAAAAAAGACAAAACTCAGGCAAAAACACACGATAAAAGACATCTTTTTAGCATAAGTCATATTATTGAACTCCAATGAAACAAGAGGGGGGAGAGTATAGAAATTCAAAAACAGTTATTAACTGAAAGCCTGTTCATTAAACTGTAAATAACCATTAGAATTTATCAGAAACGCCACATTCCCATTAGTAAATATTCAATGCTCCGTTACCACATCACCACTGAGTTCTTTGTAAGTCCTTACTAAGCTCACATTTTAATATGAACGCTGAAACCGCCGTATGCCGTTGCCGGTAACGCGGGCTTCCCGCCTCATGCTACCAGTGCAAACGAGAAAATCGGGATCCCCAGGTGACGCAGTTCACTGACGAGTTACCATGAAAATCCATTTTACTCATTCTTGGATCTGATGTCAAATAAAGTGTACCAGGGTTACCTTGCTTTTCCTTTCACTTCAATTGTGTTTGCTCGTAAAAACTGCTATAATTTCCGCCTGTTTAATGGGAAAGCCATCAAGTAAATCAGATTTAAATTATGGAGAAATCTTCAATGAATATTGATCGCTTCAAAGGATTGCCGGAATGGGCGAAAAATGTTGATCCCCACAGCCATGCCTACCCTTCTTATCTCAATCGTGCTGTAGAGAAACGGCAGCTTGATGAAGCCGTGGAACTGAACGATACCACTGCGCATTACCTTTACAATAATTTTACTCCGACTCAAACATGTTATGAACCCGGTACCCGTCCTTTTCTGGAACAGGTAGTTCAACATGTCTGCGACGGCTGCGACAGCGATATTGAGCGGGCCCTGAGGCTGGTTATGTGGCGACGCGCCAACTATCGTCATGTCCCCAAATGCGGCCTTGGTACCGAGGAGGAGATTCTGCTCGGAGGCTATTCGATGTGTCATGACGCCTCGCGCTGTCTCATCACGCTTTGTCAGGTAGCCGGGATGGGGGCACGGATGATCATAGGACTCAACGATGCCACCCGAAGCGGACATACGCTTACTGAAATTTATGCCGGCGGGAAATGGATCGTCCTCGATCCAAGCGCACCGATGCCCTTTGCAGCCCTTCAATTACCCGAAGGAACCTTTGCCGGAGCACGTGATATCCAGCTTGATCCATCCATACCCGATCGGTGTCGCCGGGATAATGACTCCAGCAAAGTAGACAATAAAGAGTTTGCGGAGTTTTTCACTAACTGCCGGCTCACTAATTGGTCGCTGGAAGATTCCACAAAAAATATGGCACGCCGGTTTGTTCATATGGCTGCTGCGATGAAGGTGATTGAAAATTACGACTATATCGGCCATCTCGAACACCAGCCGATAGGTGCTTACGCAGATTTTGACCAATTGGTCACCCGATGGCTGAATGGTACAAACCCTCCACGGGGAAACCCGGATAATAAATAACAAAAAAACTGCGCCCTGGCAGTGGCGCAGCTGCTCCTGCCTGGGCGCATTAATCTTTGTGTCATTGATTACCGCTGGTTAAAACCAGGGGCTCTACCTAACCTTACCCGAACGGAAAGACAAATTAGGATTAACGACTCAGAAGTGCCAATATTACGGTCTTAAGTCAACATCCATTGCGATATCCATAGATGGCGCACTGTGTGTGATGGCGCCAACAGAAATGCGGTTGATTCTCAGGTTAACGTAACTCTCTATATTAGAGAGGCATACCCCCCCGCTCACCTCTATAAGAGGTTTATCATCAGCGTTCATTTCGTTCACTTCAACCAGCGCTTCTTTAATCAGTTTTAGTGGCATATTATCAAGCAGAACTATATCCGGACGGGATTGGAGGGCCGCATTTAACTGTGACAGGTTTTCCACTTCGATTTCAATGGTAATATTCGGAGCTTCTTCCCGGAGAACTTTGATAGCATGTCTTATCGCCTTTTCTATACCCCAACCGTATCGCTTTGCGATTAGATAAAGATGATTTTCCTTAATCAACGCCTGATCCTTAAGACTGAACCGGTGATTAACTCCCCCACCGCAGGTAACGGCATATTTTTCAAGATGCCTCCAGCCAGGCGTGGTTTTCCGTGTATCAAGGATTCTGGTATCCGTCCCCTCTACAGCTTGCGCAAATTCATGTGTAAGAGTAGCAATACCGCTTAACCTTTGTAAGAAGTTAAGAGCGGTTCGCTCGAAGCTCAGCAACACCCCGGCCGGGCCTCGAACTGTGGCAAGAGTATGACCCGGTTCAACTAAATCGCCGTCCTGGCGCAGGCATGAGACAGTCAATTCATTACAAACGGTCTCCGCCATACGCTCAATAACCGGCAGTCCACAGACTACGCCATCCTGCTTTGAATAAACAGAAGCTTCCGCCTCCCAGTCTTTTGGTACCAACGCATTAGTCGTGATATCATCAGAAAAAGCGTCTTCA
>PUNP01001001.1 GCA_003551785.1 Candidatus Brocadiaceae bacterium
CGGAGCCTTTGATAGGGCTCACTACGAACCTGTTATAGCATTTTCATTCATTGATTTGTTTGTAAACTTTTTCTAAAATATTCGGATGGATATATAGTCCGCATCTAAGAATTTTTTCAATTTCCTTTCGCGCCGATGAGACATACCCCAAGCGTTTAGCCGCCAAAATTAACCCAAGGGTACCTATGACGGGAATTTCTAGTAATTTGGCACATTTACGTGCTTGACAATCATCAAGTACAACTCGGCAATCACTGGATTGCAAAGCGGCAGCAAGCGTTTCACTTTCCCCTTTGCCCAGGTCCCATGCTGAAATAATCTCAGGTATTTGCTGAACGTCAATTTCGGAAACTTTTGCAGAGATTGCGAGGTCCTTAAGAAAAGGAGATGCAGATTTCTTTACTTCAATTTCGGCAATAACCTGTTGAGGAACCATCCAGGTTCCAGCGATGGGGGAGATAACAGCCAGCAGATCGGCTTTCCCGAGGAGTATAAGTGGTGAGGAATCCAGAACGTAAATATCATCAGGCATAACCTGATTCCTCAAGTATGTCTTGTGCTGAATACTGGAAGGGAGACACACTGTACTGTCCCAATGCCATCAAAAAGTCTTCACGGGACAGTCCTGCTATTTCAGCCGCTTTTTCCTGTGATATACGCCCCAACTCGTACCATTTAACAGCAGCCGCCAGACGCATATTTTTCGTAAACTCTTCTGGTGATGTCTTAAACGTTGCGAAGGCGTCAAGCGGCATCTCGAAACTAATTTCTTTAGTTTTCATCATATTCTCCACACCGATAAAAGTGAAATTCAGCACTTGCCAATACATATTGTACCAACAAGCGCGTGCTCAGGCAAGTTAGAAACCAACAGGGATAGCCCGCTTTTCTCACAAGCCTCCAGTGGTGCAGATACGCAGAAAGCAAACGCCGCTGTATTCGTATACTGCAAGTGCGGACTTTTGACGCAGATGCGCCGCTGATGACGCGCCCGACAGGGTAAACCGCCGTTTGAGGACTCGCTTATACACACTATACATTTTAAAAGCCCCCAAAATGACACTTAACATATTATTATTCAAATTTTTATATTAAATATTGCCGTTGGTTTATGAAATGTTCGGGTTAATGGTCGTTTCCCCATGGGCCTTGTGCCCGTGGCTTGCATGACTGACTACCAGAATAACGAAACACCAAAACAGAAGACTCCACGGGGCTTGTCCCCGTGGTTATCATGACTTGCCTGAAATCGCGTGCAAAATATGCCGGCTAAAAATTAACATTAGAACAGCTTATCAGTGTAAAATCATCAGCGGGGACATGGGTGGCACACTTTTGAACGAGAGTGTCATACAATTTTTTCACACTATAATCATTATCCTGGATAGATATGTGTGAGAGGATGCTTTTAAGCCCCTCAACTCCCAACATATCGGTGGGATCAGCCCCCACTGACATTTCAGTAACCCCGTCGGTATACAGCAGGATACCGTCTCCGGGTTGCAAAACAAGTTCGGCTTCGGTGTAATCAGTATCATGTTTCGCCCCCATAGGGAGGTTAAGAGACTCCATTTCAGATACGGTATGGAGTTCGCCTTTTTGCAGCAAAGCGGGCGGATGGCCTGCGGAGGAATAAACAACCCGACCGCTGTCGGCATTAACAGTCATGCACAGTCCCGTCACGAACCCCACCTTGGGAACTCTCCTGTATATTCTTTCATTCAGGGCGTTGAGAAAATTTTTAGGACTGTCGAGCAATCCCTCACATTCTTCGGCAAGTGAATGCAGGAAAGCGATGTAGAGTGCCGCTGAAATCCCATGTCCGGCAACATCAGCTAAAAAAAGGCTGTAATTATCATCAGAAATTTGATGGATGCGATAAAAATCTCCGCCCACCAATTCCACCGGCAAGGATTGAACATCAAATGCCAACCGCTTATCTTCCGGTAAATTAGTTGTAAGCATCTCATCATGGACTTCTTTAGCCAGTTTCATCTGAAGCATACTCTGGCTTTCATCCCTGAATACTTCCACACCTCCGATTACATCGCCTGCGGAATCATGGATAGGGGCAACGGAAACAGAAAGGGGTATGCTCTTTCCGGAAAAATGACTCGCATAAACGATAAGTGGCTGTTCACTGGCTTTATTCAATTCCATCGCTTTAGACAGCGGACATAAATCGCTATGACACATAGGTTCTCCGGTTTTATTACGATGTCGGATTATACCGTCCCAACATTTTTTGCCGATCACCTGTTCCGCTTTATATCCCGTAATAATTTCGGCCCGTTTATTCCAAAAAACAATGTTACGTTCCTTGTCTACCAGATAAACACCGGCATTTATACAATTAAGGACCTCCGGGACTGGCCCCCCTAACATTCCTTGTAACTTGGCGTTGTCCATAATAAAATAGTAACCATTAATATCTTAATTCTGATTTACTTGCTTTTTGACAAAAATTTTGCCCGGGGCTAGCAACCTGGCCGAAAAGACAATAAAAGGTTCGTAGTGAGCCCTTTCAAGGGCTCCGAAATCCGGAAATTGTAACGTACTCCCCTGGACGCTTGAAAGCGTCCACTACGAGCCGGGTTTTCAGCCAAACTGCTAGGGGCTTAGCCTAAAAGCGCACAATGGCCAATACGCATCGATCTACCGCGCCCTTTCAGGGCGCAAAAATACGTGTGAATCATTACCTCGGGTTGAAACCCGAGGCTACCGTACTTTGCCCCGTTCGGGGCAATGTCTCTGTTTTCGCCCCAGCGGGGCGAGGTTAGGTAGCCCCTGGTTTTAACCAGGGGTAAAAAAGATACAAAGATAAATGCGCCCCGGAAGGGGCGCGGTTGCACTTAAAGCTGCGGCATTTGCCCATTATTGCCTTTTCGGCCGGGCTGCTAGTGGTCCATTCCACTTGATTTTGATTTTGTGGATTCAGCCGGAGCGCCGGTTTCACCGTAGCCTGGGGCCAACGTAGTGCAGCCCCGAGACAAGGACGATATGATAAGCCGTGCCCTGCAAGAGGCACTTTAAATCGGATGCGCCGTTGGCGTATGGGTGAACCTTTTAGAGCAGACTCATTTTAAAAAAATTTCGTCTTTTTCTGCTTCCTCAGCGTACTCGGTTGTTATGCGGGAGTATCACCTTCCCCATTATCCGGACGTTCGACGGGATCGGGCGCCTTTTCTTCACCAGCGTCTTGTTTTGTTTCAGCCGACTTATCGTCATTATCCTGACCGTTTTTAGCCCGCTCACGCTTCCTTTTTTCCCGTCGTTCTTCCACCAGTTCATCAACGTTTCTACCATCAATAATCTGTTTTACTTCCTCATTATCAAGAGTTTCAAGTTGAAGCAGAGCCTGCCCTATACCTCTGACCTGTTCGGTATGCTGATCAATAATAGCCTGAGCCTTCTCATAAGCGTCCTGCATAAGGTTTTTAACTTCTTCGTCAATTTGCTGGGCGATTTGTTCGCCATGCTCTTTCGGACGAGAAATTTCGTTACCCAGGAAAACATGCTCATCTTCATTGGAATAGTTAACGGGTCCGAGCTTTGTGCTCATACCCCATTGCGTAACCATTTTTCGGGCGAGTTTAGTCGCATTCTCGATGTCATCTTTAGCGCCGGAAGAGATATCATCACAAAAAATGGATTCCGCTACACGCCCGGCCATAGAGAGTTGGAGCGTGCCGATACATTCTTTTCGTCTCATCCCGTATTTATCCTTTTCCGGCAGCATCATTGTCATACCCAAAGCGACACCTCTGGGGATAATGCTGACTTTATGGAGTGGTTCTACATCAGGATTCAACGAAGCTATAATCGCATGGCCGGCCTCATGATAAGCGGTCATTTTGCGGTCTTCATCGCTCATAACCCTGCTCTTTTTTTGGCGTCCGAACCGAACCTTGTCGCGTGCTTCCTCCAGGTCAAGCTCTTCAACATATTGTTTACCATGCCTGCCGGCGATCAAGGCCCCTTCGTTGATCAGCGCTTCCAAATCCGCACCACTGAAGCCGGGTGTCCCCCTGGCGATAACACTGAGATCCACATCATCAGAGATTTTTATTCTTTTAGAGTGAACTTTCAAAATAGCCTCACGTCCTTTCAAATCCGGCAAATCCACGACTATCTGCCGGTCGAAGCGTCCGGGACGCAGCAGAGCGGGGTCCAGCACGTCCGGTCGGTTAGTGGCGGCAATAACAATGATGCCGTCCTGACGCTCGAATCCATCCATTTCGCTTAATATCGCATTGAGAGTCTGCTCACGTTCATCATGCCCGCCCCCCATACCGGTTCCGCGCTTTCGCCCTACGGCATCAATCTCATCAAGGAAAATGATGCACGGCTGATTTTCTTTCGCTTTCGAGAACAAGTCACGCGCCCTTGACGCGCCGACACCGACAAAGAGCTCAACAAAATCAGAGCCGGACAGACTGAAAAATGGGACGCCTGCCTCACCGGCTACAGCTTTGGATAAAAGCGTTTTTCCTGTCCCCGGGTGACCAACCAGCAAGACACCCCGCGGAATACGGCCGCCGATCTTCTGGAACCGTTCGGGATTTTTCAAAAACTCGACGGTCTCCTGCAATTCCTCTTTAGCTTCTTCAATCCCCGCCACATCATCAAAAGTCACTTTAGGTTTTTCATTTTTATTAAGTGACATTTTCCCTTTGGAGAACGGGAAATTACCGGCTCCGCCTCCGGCCGCTTTCATCTGCCGGTTGAGGAAATACATCAGCACCAAAAGCAGTATAACTACCGGCAGCACGTTGGCCAGCACCATCGGCCAAATGCTGGTTGACGGGTCCTGCTTCAGTTCGGCGCCCTGTTCCTTCAGGATGGAACGCCATTCATCAATTTTTTCGCGGTCGAGATAATTTGCCAGTACCTGAACTTTTACTTTTTCATACTCCGCCACGTCGGGTTTAAGGGTGGCGACCGCTGAATGTTCTTTAACTTCTACAGATTCCACCTGGCCTGAAGCAATATAATTTTCAAACGAAATGAGATCGACCTCCTGAACCCTCTCATCGGCTCCATGCCTGAATAACATCAAAACAATCAGAACACTGGCGATAAATATCATCCAAAAGAGCATCTGACGCCCCAGCTTCGGTGGCTCGGGAGCATCCCCCCCTTTTCTTTTCTCAGGAACATGCGGATTTTTACTATTTCGATCTGGCTTATTATTCATAATTTTACCTTTCAAAAAAGAATTTTATGTTTTTAGTTTGAAATTGATTAACCGTTAATGTATGACAGGCATCTTGCCTGTCCAGTGCAAATGTATGACAGGCATCTTGCCTGTCCAGTGCAAATGTATGACAGGCATCTTGCCTGTCCAGTGCAAATGTATGACAGGCATCTTGCCTGTCCAGTGCAAA
>PUNP01000090.1 GCA_003551785.1 Candidatus Brocadiaceae bacterium
GCATATGTAGTAACGCAGGCACAATCAGCTAACCCATCAGATTTTTCGTCAGAGATGACGACTATATAAGCGGATGGTCGCTTTCCTTCCGGTGGCGCACCGACGGCCGGGAGCCAGGCGAGTGTATCAAAAACACTATCTACTTTTTCACTATCATCGACGAGTATAAGTTCCCATTCCTGTTTATTACCACCGGAAGGGGCATATCGGCAAAGTTCAACAACTTTCAGAAGTATATCACGTTCAACAGGTTCTCCTGTATACCGCCTGATTGACCTACGTGTTTCCAACGCCTCTGTTACATCCATGAAATAAGCTCCAATAAATTTAATGGTTAACAACTCTATTTCTGCATTCTTTGCAATATCGCCTTAACAGTTTTCTCGCTGTATCTCACAGCAAATGTTGACTCTTTTGCGTAATGCACTGTTCCCGGCTCACCGCCTTTAACCGGTTTAACATATTTTCTTTGTGTATAGATTACCCTCGCAAACCCAGCTCCGCGTCTTTTAGAATAATAAACAGCCAGGTGAGCCGCATCGTTTAAGGTCTTCTCAGATGGGATGTCACTTGAAGTCGTTTTAATTATCACATGAGGACCAGAGCTTCCGAGAATATGCATCCACCAATCATTACCTCTGGCGAAGGAAAAGGTTAATTCTCTATTTTCTTTACTGTTACGAGCGACGTATATTTCATCGCCGGCGGCGGACGTAAACTGCCTCGGCCCTGAATTTTGCCTTCTTCCCTTTTCCCGTGTCGCTGTTGCGTTGTTTGCATCAACCCAGCATTGCAGATCATTTTCTTCTATGAAAACCTCAAGCTGCCTCAATCCACGTATATTATTGAGGGAATCGATAATTATTTCAAGTTCATTAATCTTCTTTTCGACATTTTGCAGCCGAGACCTCATCGGCTGAATATTTTTTCTCAAATTTTTATAGCGCTTAAAAAACTTTTGCATGTTCTCCTGCGGTGACAACCGCGGGTTCATTTCAATAGTCTTTTCAGGCATTCCTTCGACAAAATAATCGGGGATAACAATTTTATTTTGTCCCTTTTTTATGTCAGGTAATGCTATTTTAAGCAATTCCCCTTTTTTTCTCAAATCATCTGCATTTTCCGCAATCTCAATATCTTTTTTTATATTTAGCGCCAACCTTTCTTGCCGGCTGAGCTCGCCATGAAGGCGGTTTTTCAAGAGTGAAAGCAGTTGCTCGAATTTTACCTTTTCCTGCTCCTGGCGATAATAATTAGATATAGCGCGGCTCAAAGAAAGAACATCGTCCGGATCATACAATGAGAGGAACCGGTTTGTCTCAGCTTTCGGGGAATCCGGTGGAGGCGGTGGCGGCTCATATAAAAGTCCGGCTTTAACTTCGCGCCGGGATAATTTTTTGGGATAAAGAACACCGAGCACCTTATTGGCGGAGTCAATTAATACTAAATTAGCGCCGCGGCCGGTCAGTTCTGCTATAAAACGCAGTCTTTGCTTTCTCAGCAGGGCGTCCCTTTTTATACAATGCAAGGCCACAACCCTGTCGCCGGCAGCATGCGTCATCATAACGAGGGGGCTCCCCGTTAAATGCTGTCTCAGAACATTGCAAAAGCCCGTCTTAGCCCCGCCTGTTTGAGGGCGCTTTGTTTTCAAATGCATACGGACAAATGGAGACCGAGTAACGAACTGCAGCCAGAACAGTCCCCCATCATTTCGAATATGAAAAACAATAGTGGATGCTTCCGGCTGATCAATGCGGACAATAGTTCCCCCCGATATTAAAGGGTTCAACTGAAATGTCAGCTGTTTAATTTCTTCTGTTGTTAATGACATCTTAATTTGACAGATTTTGGTGAATATGCAATAATCTACTATAAGTTCATGCTTGTTTTCTTATTGTTACAACAAGCATAGTTATAAGTTTAGACTTTTGTTGCAGGAGAAGTTATCGTGGTACCTGAAGGAACAGTGAAATGGTTTGACAGTAAGAAAGGTTTTGGTTTTATTCAGCCGGATGATGCTGAAGAAGATGTATTTGTTCATTATAGCGCTCTGAATATGGATGGATTTAAAGATCTCCATGACGACCAGCGCGTTAATTTTGAGATTGAAGAGAGTGAGAAAGGGCTTAGAGCCGAAAACGTAACACCTCTTTAATTCATTCGTCATTTCAAAGAAAAAACGGCCCGTTATATTAACTGCGATATGACGGGCTTATTTTTTTCAAATTCAAATCCTCAGTGAACCACGCCTCCCCCGGGAACGGCAAACGGCGGTTTCAGCTTGCATACATAAAAATGAGCCTTGACCCACCGGGGATTAACAAACACGAACATACACAGTGGTCCTTCCAAATTATTTTTATGGATTCAGCCTGAGCGCCGGTGGTTCATATGCAAGGCGCAGTGAGAAGCCGAACCTTAACAGGTCGGCGCCGAACGGCAACATCAACAGATGAGCCACCGGCGACCGTCCCTGCGGGAGGCATCCTGAACCACAAAAACAAGTGGAAAGGGCCACTAACCCAATTTCATTCTCTTACCCCGGCCGGAAGTAAGGAAATATCGGCAACCGGCCAGAATACCCCGAACGCCCGTCCAATCAGGTTTTCTTCCGGCACTTCATGACTTTCCCATTCTCTGCTGTCGCTGCTGTAAGGGCTATTATCACCCAAAACAAAATAACTGCTGTCATCCAGGGCATATTGTGCATTTCCAAAATCGTTTCTGCCGGGTAAATAGTAAACATCCCTTTGCAGATTCACCCTGCAAAATTCCGCTTTTAACCCGGATGCGCCTAAACCCACGAACTGCTCAAATTCCCGTCCAAGTTCATTATTATCGGTAGTATAATAATGACGAATAACCTCTTCCCCGTTCACATCTATAATTATCATTTTGTCATATCGCAGCACTGAAATAAGATTGGCATCAGTCTTATGCAAACCCGGCGAATCAACTTTAGCAACAACTGAATCGGCATCCCATAGAATGATATCACGCTCGGAATCCACGGGGATAGCAACATGAAAAAGATGACCTCCACCGGCCGCTCTGAAATGCAATGCACCCTCGTCCCGCTCCGCCTCCTGCAGCTTGACTTCGGTTTCGATCTTAACTTCATCCACCCTGTGACGCCCGGACCTGCCGTCGGTATTATGCACACCATTATAAGCATAAAAATCTCTGATGAGACCGGCATAACGTACCAATACCGGTTCTTGGGAGTCCAGGGTGTTAACTTGCAAAACCCCCTCATCATCATCCCAATGCCAATTATCGGGAGTTGCACCAAAATCCCACCATCTTTCAAATTGATGTTGAGGCAGCTGGCGGGTATCAAGCACATCCATCCACATACGCTCCTGAATGGCACGAGGTTTCCGCGCTATCTCCCCGTTGACGTATATGTTTCCTTCCCGTATAGAAATTTTTTCCCCCGGCAACCCTATAATCCTCTTAATATAATTTTTATCCCCGTAAGGAAAATCAAAAACGGCAAGCTCCCAGCGACGCGGGCGCCGAAACCGGTAAACAAACTTATTAACCAATATCCGGCTGCCCCATCTATCTATCCTGTTTGCGGCCTCTATACCTCTTACCGGCCGGCCGCCTATCGCCGTGGCGCCCTGATGCCAAAGCCATTCCGGCTGTCGGAAAGAGATAGGTTCTCTATCGAAATCCTCAACCCACACCGGTCCGGCACCGGGCCATTTATTTGAGCAGTTAGGGCATATTATCTCACCGCGCTGCCCTACTTTATCATGCCCCACCCGGAAAGCAGAGCCGCAATTAGTACACCGTATCTCTCTATGGATACCTAACAGCGATGGGGCCATACTGCCGGTCGGTATTTTGAAAGCCTCTACTACCATTTGGCGCAGGAAAAGCACCATGAGCACTGCTATAGCGATAGACTCCAGGTTATCACGCAAAGTAGTCCTCTCGAGCCTGATTGATTTACTCTTCTTTGTTTTTTTTGATGAATCAGAAGTCATAAAAACTCATATAAGTGAAAATTTTATCTAATAAATTTCGATGAAAAATATCTACGAACGAAAGAATTACGCCTGCCCGTCCCTGCGTGCGCCCTGGACAGGCAAGATGCCTGTCATACATTCCGCCTGCACCTTTCCGGCCACGCTTCTAGGATAAGCGCTTATTTTACCCCTAACGGGAATTTCAAGCAAACTAAAATAAAAGTAGGGCTTACATTTGAAAGGTAAGCCCCTCTTATATATAATTCAAAGGTAAAAAAAGATCAAGGTTAAGTCCTCAGTAACCCCCTTGCCATCCCCAACAGCCCTATGCCGGTGAAGATGAGTTGAGGGTGTTCACTGAAAATTTACGATTAAGTTTGGAGATAGAGACTGTGCTCAGTAAAAAGCAAAGTATGGGTGTAATTGGCATCGACGCTTTTCCGGTTGAAGTTGAAGTTTATGCGGCTAATGCCATGAAACAAAAAATTACCTTGGTCGGCCTGCCGGATGCCAGCGTTAAGGAAAGCGGCGACAGGGTAGTCGCCGCATTGCAAAACAGCGGTTTCAGTATGCCGACAATGAGCGTGACCGTCAATTTAGCACCGGCCGACCTCAAGAAAGAAGGCCCTGTTTTTGAACTGCCGATCGCCTTAGGACTCGTTGAAGCCCTTGAAATCTTCACTGTTGACATACCGGGCCGCTACGCTATTGTTGGTGAACTTGCACTTGACGGACGTGTCAGACGGGTCAAGGGCTGCCTCTCAATGGCACTTAAATGCAGGGAAGCCGGCTTTGACGGCATCATCGTGCCTGTCGAAAATGCAGCGGAAGCCGGTGTCGTGCGCGGCCTGAATATCATCCCTGTAAAACATTTGACAGAAGCTATTGATTTTTTAAGCGGTGAAAAACCCATTTCGCCGGTCAATATCGATTTAGGTAATTTGTTCGACAGAGCTGGACAATATTCGATTGATTTCGCGGAAGTCAGAGGGCAGGAACATGCTAAACGCGCGCTCGAAGTTGCAGCGGCAGGCGCTCATAACGTGCTGATGATAGGGCCGCCCGGTTCGGGAAAAAGTATGCTCGCTCAGAGAATGTGCACTATTTTGCCGCGACTGGATTTTGAGGAGTCATTAGAAACGACCAGAGTCTACAGCGTTGGCGGCGCACTCGATAAAAAAACACCGCTGTTAGCCGTTCGTCCTTTCAGAGCACCGCACCATACTATCAGCGATGCCGGTCTGGTCGGCGGCGGTTCCAACCCCAAGCCGGGCGAAATAAGCCTGGCGCACCACGGAATACTCTTTCTGGATGAATTGCCGGAATTCAGGCGTTCAGCCCTGGAATCTCTGCGTCAGCCCCTTGAGGACGGTCAGGCTACCATTTCACGGGCAAATTTCAGCATCAC
>PUNP01000638.1 GCA_003551785.1 Candidatus Brocadiaceae bacterium
AATGTCGCTCCGAAACAACCGATAGCTGTTATGGAAACTATTCGCCAGCTCCAGGTGCTCAGCGACCCGCCGCCTAAATTTATTCTGGGACTCTCCAACGTCAGCCAGAGCTGTAAGCTGCGCAGCCTTATAAACCGCATATATATGGTCATGGCGCTTTCAGCCGGTCTTGACGGTGCTATTATGGACCCGACTGATCAAGACCTGATGGAAGCAGGTATAACCGCCGAAATGCTCATGGAGAAACAAATCTATTGTGACGATTACATATCCGCTTACCTCGATAACAAGTGAATAAATTGCAAAACAATAAACAAAACCCCTATCGTAAAGCCAGGGATAGATTCCACAAATGTCTCGCTGATAGCTGGAATGCTGTTAAATTCCGTCGACTTGGCGCGGAAATAAAAAAAAACGATATCCTGTATCTGGATGTTCTGAACAGCCGATGCAGACTTTCCCGACAATCACCGATCGTCACCGTTTTGCCCGAAAACCGTGAAATCGACTTGATGTGCCAGGTGCTGGTGTTAGATTATCTTACTGCTGATTCACCTGTTCCTCCCGCCCGGATGCTGTCTTTTTCTGACTTCTCTGAAGCCCGGGGTTATATTAAGCCTTTCCAGGGACGGGTAATTCAAAGAATGACATATACCGTCGCTGCGGATAAGGGAAAATTTGTTGATGCGGCTGAAAGAATTGGGGGCCTTCCAGCCGGCAAACGGCCACTGCGATACCTTTTCAAATTCTTTCCGCTCTTTGAAATCCAGGTCGTGCGGTATGAAGCTGACGACGATTTCCCGCGTGAATGTAACTTGTTTTTTTCTGATAATGCGCTTCAACTTTTAAGTGTGGAAAGCCTGATCGTCTCTGCTGAAAAACTTGTGTCAATTCTGGAAGGTAAAAACCTATGAAAAAGATTTATATTGCAGCAACTGAACAAAATGACGGTAAAACCACACTGGCCATTGGTTTGTTCTGTGCGGCAAGGGAAAGAGGTATTAAAGCTGCTTTTATCAAACCGATTGGACAGCGCTATGTCGAAGAAAACGGGAAAAATGCGGATGAAGATGCCGTCCTGTTCAAAAACGCTTTAGGGGTAAATGGTGAAATCGCTGCTATCAGCCCTGTAACTATCCCCAGGGGATTCACACAAGAATATATTTTTAACAGGAACCCCGGGAGGATTATTGAACCTATTAAAGAAGCTTTTGCTGAGATTAGTAAAGGACATGAACTTGTAATTATTGAGGGAACCGGCCACGCCGGTGTCGGTTCCGTTCTGGATGCCTCCAATGCACGAGTAGCTAAAGAACTCGGCGCAGATTGCATACTGACTTCTAAAGGGGGGGTCGGGCGCTGTATCGACGCTTTGGCTTTGAATAAGGCACTTTTTAATTGTGAGGGGGTCGAGTGCATCGGCGCTGTCATTAATAAAGTTTACAAGGAGAAATATGATAAACTTAAACCTGTAATGAAACAGGGATTGCAAAATATTGGATTGAACTGTTTGGGAGTTGTGCCCTATACCCGGGAATTAACATATCCCCAGGTCGGTCTTGTGAAAAGAAGTTTGAACCTGGACGTGTTAAGCGGTGAAGAGTGTTTCGGTAACCTCGTAAAAAATACAATCGTGGCCGCTATGGAACCGGAAAATATGGTCGAATATATCAAACAAGGAACATTGGTTATCGTACCGGGCGACCGCGTCGATAACATTATTACTGCTATTAATGCCCATCTTATGGATGTTGAAACTGCAGCAAATTCTAAAATATCCGGTATGATTCTGACAGGGGGGCTGGTCCCCCAAAAGGCAATCGTCAGTTTATTAAGCCGGGTCCATGTTCCCGTTTTGCTTTCGAGTGATGATACAGCAACAACGGCCAACAAATTGGATAACCTGACTGTTAAACTAGGTCCCGGAGACCAGGAGAAATTGGCAACAACGAGAAAGCTTATTGAAGGTAATGTCAATGTTGATATAATTTTGGATACTTACCACTATCGTGCGCAATAAGTCTACCCCGCATTTTTTGACGGTGCCGGGAAAAGTGGCAAAACTCCAGAGTAGTGCATATGCACATAAAGCAAACACCCCCCGCTTTTTAGAAAAAAAGCTTGCCAAAAACTTTAACACTATGCGCCTGAAAGTCATTTATTATTTTTTAACGGTGCACAATCCTGTTTGAAAATGAAATTGTAATCGGGATTTGAACAGGCAGTGAAATTGTGTTAAACTGAGCGCTGGTTGACTCGTTCATGATAAGTCTTCAGTGAACCACTGGGCTTCACCTCCTGGCCCGTTCCTGTAGTGATACCGCAAAGGTTCTTCGGGGTTCATTGGATATTTCCCATTCAAGGAACTCAATATGTCGCTCAATTCTGATGATAATAAAGTATCGGAGTCGGTTGGACTTGAAAGTTTACTGTCACAGCCGGTATCTGATGAGCTTCGGCAATGGTGTTGCTTATATACCAGGCCGAGGCATGAGAAATCTATAGCACGCGTGTGTTTTAATGAAGGTGTAGACTTTTACCTGCCACTGGTGAAACGTGTAAAGCGGTACAAAAGCGGGAGGAAAGTCCGCTGGCTGCCGCTATTCACCGGGTATGTTTTTTGTTATGCCGATGAAATCTCGCAGCATAATATCCTGTCACAAGAGAACCTTTTGGGATTGTTGAAGGTGCCGGATGAAATATGCCTGGTCAGTGAACTCAGAGAAATATATCACGCCTTGAAAGTTACTAAAGAACTCAGTGCTTTAGATGATGTAAAGGAGGGCCAGGAAGCAGAAATAATCGCCGGTCCGTTTAAGGGAATTAAAGGGATAGTGACTGAAATTAAAAATACGCGTGAAGTTTTCCTGAACATACATTTCATCGGCCGTTCAACGCCGGTTGAGGTGCGCAGAGAAGATATTGAGTTGCTGTAATGAAACACTTAGTGGCGTGGCCGAAAAGCGCATCATAGCCAATGCGTAACGATCTACCGCGCCCCTTCAGGGCGCAAAATACGTGTGAATCATTACCCTCGGGTTGAAACCCGAGGCTACCGCACTTTGTCCCGTTCGGGGCAAGGTCTCTGTTTTTGCCCCGGCGGGGCGAGGTTAGGTAGCCCCTGGTTTTAACCAGGGGGATGAATGATGAAAAGATTAATGCGCCCCGGAGGGGCGCGGTTGTACTTAACTTTCTGAATATAAAAGAACTATGGCCGATGTTTCTATCGCTTCCCCCTTTCCTACGCTACCTAGTCCTTCTTTTGTTCGAGCTTTGACGCTAACCTGTTCAATCCGCAATCCTAACAGTTTAGCGATGTTATTTCTTATTTTATGCTTAGCATTGCCAAGACGTGGTTTTTCCGCAATAATGTTAATGTCAATGTTTTGTATTCTGTAACCGTGAGAAATCAGTTTTGTCCAAATGCAATTCAGCAAAACCGTGCTATCTGCATCTTTCCACCTCGGGTCGGTGTCGGGAAAAAACTCACCTATATCGCCCCAGGCAGCAGCGCCCAGCATCGCATCGATTACAGCATGCAGCACGGCGTCTGCATCGCTGTGTCCCAGGAGTCCAATATCCGATTCTATATGTATCCCACCCAAGACGAGCCGGCGGTGAGAGACAAGACGATGAATGTCGTACCCCATGCCAATGCGTAAATTATTTTTCCTTGTTTTTTCCATGATTAACCCATATTTGCCATAGGCTGCACCCGGTGGCCCAAAGAAGTTAACGTTCAACAATCAGTCTGGCTTCCCTGAACTGTAAAGTTACCTTACAGCCCGGCCGTAAACCCGGCTCGTAGTGGACGCTTTCAAGCGTCCCTGTGTCATAGTTAAATAAATATCAAAAGCACTTTATCTTATCACTATTAAAGATTAGGTTCAAATTCCTGAATACCTGATTATGATGGAATATACGCCTTCCGAAAATGTTGTAAGAGGGGAAATTAATGGGATTCCCGGGATTGCCCATACGCTGACCTTACAGTGCAAATTACCCTCAGTTGGGTTTATGCTTGACATAATCAAAAGAATCGCTATAATATGCATTGTATTTGATGCTCAAATTATTTAATGGAGAATTACTATGGCTAAAATGGAATTTGGCGGAGTTGAAGAAACAGTTGTAACACGTAAAGAATTTACATTAGAAAAAGCACGCGAAGTCCTAAAAGACGAGACCGTTGCGGTGATAGGTTATGGTGTGCAGGGGCCTGCTCAGGCACTTAATATGCGCGATAACGGGATTAATGTCATTATAGGCCAGGACCCCGAACACGGGGATTACTGGGATAAAGCGAAAAAAGATGGATGGGAGCCTGGAGTCAGCCTCTTCCCGCTTGAAGAAGCTGTCGAAAAAGGCTCCGTCATACAATACCTGGTCTCAGATGCCGCCCAGATGATGCTTTGGGATAATATCAAGCCGCACCTTAAAGAAGGTGATGCTTTATATTTCTCTCATGGTTTTTCTATCGTCTACAAAGAACAAACCGGCGTTATACCACCGGCTAACGTAGATGTCTTGATGGTTGCACCTAAAGGTAGTGGTACATCCGTCAGACGTAACTTTCTTGAGGGCAGCGGTATCAACTCCAGCTTTGCTGTCGAACAGGATGCAACCGGAAGTGCGCGGGAAAGGTGCCTGGCGCTGGGGATTGCCGTCGGGTCGGGTTACCTTTTTGAAACGACTTTCCAGGGCGAAACTTTCTCTGACCTTACCGGTGAACGAGGCGTACTGATGGGAGCCCTGGCCGGTGTCATGGAGGCGCAATATAACGTGCTCAGAGAACATGGACATTCGCCCAGCGAAGCCTTTAACGAAACCGTAGAAGAACTGACGCAAAGCCTCATTAAACTCGTTGCGGAAAATGGCATGGATTGGATGTTTGCAAATTGCAGCGCAACCGCCCAAAGAGGTGCACTGGACTGGAAAGATAAATTTCGTGATGCAGTGAACCCGGTCTTTAAAGACCTCTATGAACGTGTTTCGGACGGCAGAGAGACCAAACGTGTGTTGGAAGTCAACAGCCGGCCTGATTATGCCGAAAAACTGCGTGCCGAACTTGACGAAATAAAGAATTCTGAAATGTGGCAGGCCGGTGCCAAGGTCAGACAACTCAGGCCGGAGAATGAATAATTTCGCTTTAGCCACTCGGCTGATAGTGGCCTGATCGTCTTTGTTTGTTCGTAACACTTATTAATCCGCAGAGAGGCGGCTTCCCCCCCTCCTGCGGATTTTTTGATTGACCGGAGAATAATATGAAATACGATATTACCCCGAAAGACCGGTCTGTATTGCAGGATTTAGCCGTTGCCATAGCTGAAATCGCCCAATCTCCGCATCAACGGCAGACGGCTGAGATGTGGAG
>PUNP01000086.1 GCA_003551785.1 Candidatus Brocadiaceae bacterium
CAAATCAATAACTTATGAATCAAAAAAACGGTGTGATATGTCTTCGATAGTGTCACCTCACCACCATCGGCACAGGGCACGGTGGTGATGTCATATGGCTGAGTAAAAATGTAATTGGAGAAAATTGCCTGCCAATTTTATTCGCAAAGTTGAAGGAAAGCCAGAACAAAATGATTAATTCTACAGGTAATCGAACATGAAACCGGATTTAACCGTCGCCATACCGGCCCATAATGAGGAGAAATATATCGGGAGTTGTATAGAAAGCGTGTTGCGTTCGGCACATCATGCAGGAAGCACGGTTGAACTGGTGGTCGCGCTCAACCGCTGCACGGATCGCACCCAATCGATAGCGGAATCGCTGGGCGCGCGCTGCGTCAATGAGGATAAAAAGTGCATTGCAGCGGTGCGCAACGCGGCCGTGCGCGGCGGGACGGCGCCGGCCGTGGCCACATTGGATGCAGACAGCCGGATGACTAAAAAGACCGTTGCGGCAGTCCTCAAACGCGTCAAGAACCCGCGGTATATCGGCGGCGGCACGATGTTTATTTTTGACCGCCTATCCGTCGGCATTTTTTTCAGTATCCTGGCGGCAGCCCCCTATTTGATCACGCGCGGCGTGTCCGCCGGGTTATTCTGGCTCAAAAGAGAGACATTTGAGCATATCGGGGGATTCGATGAATCCCTGCTCAGCGCGGAAGACCTCGATTTCGCTTTGCGAATGAAAGCGCTGGGCAAGCGACGGGGGAAATCCTACGGCACAATCTATCGACATGGGATTATAACCTCCAGTCGCAAGTTCAATGAGTTCGGCGATTGGTGCCTTTTTAAAAACCCCAACCTCGTACGCGACATCTTCCGTGGTGCAGGCGGCACGTTGACCGACAAGTTTTACTACGACGTCGATAGATAATCAGTCGTATGTTCATTAAAACACCATAGCATATTTACAATCCCGTCTATTTGCCGTTCACTTTTGGGCTCAGAACTTCTATTGAATATTTCCCATGTACTGTGATATAATACATTCATCCATTCACAGGAGGGAAAAATGTTCAAACGGGTAAAAAAATATAGTTTAACCGACCGGATAAAGGAACGCCCGGTTCCTGGAACTGCGGCCGAGAGGGTCGCCATGGTCTGGCCGCTGACCAGGGAAGCGGCTTCACTCAGCAAACACCACGATGTTGAACGAAGATTACAAAGAGATGTTACGCGTCTTATCAGAAGAAGGGACTAAATTCCTCCTGATCGGCGCTTATGCAATGGCCGCCCACGGCTATGTGCGAGCCACGATGGATATGGATATCTGGGTCGAGCGCTCACGTGAGAACTCCGAGGCGATTATGAGGGCGCTGCAGCGGTTTGGCGCCTCTTTGGAAGGATTAGCTTCTGAAAACCTTATAGAGGAAAAAAATGTTTTCCGGATCGGCGTTCCTCCCAGAAGTATAGATATTTTGACCTCCTTAACTCACCAGGAATTCGAAAAAGCCTATGAAAAAGCTATATCAATCGAGTTGGAAGGGGTTTCAGTAAAAGTTATATCGCTCCCTGACCTGATATGCAGTAAACGCACAACGGGAAGAAAAAAAGACGCCGCGGATGTCGAAGCCTTGGAAGAACTTCAAGATGGGGGTAATAACCTTTCGGGGTGTTAATTTTTGGTTTAACCACGGCAACCCTTTTCAAAAAAAGCACTTATGCTCATTTTGAGTGCTATTTATGCCCTTAGCGGTGTTTTTGATGGGGGGTTTTGGAGATGTAAGGGATGCCTGTCATACGTATTGCACGCATCGCTGCGTGCCGGGGACAGGCAAGATGCCTGTCATACATTAATGGCCGAAAGAAGGTTTTGAAATAGAGTTCCCGCCTTAGCATTTTCGGCATTTTCGGCCACCCCCTGGCGACTTGCGACTAAAGACCGTCTTCTCATTAAAATCGGTGCTATGCCGCAAACCCGGCAATTGGGATAAGTGATATTTACGGGATTACACGAGTTCAAAACAGGACATATCATTGAACACCTCAACACACGACAATCTTACAGGATTTGCCGGGCAGCTCATAAGTTGGTATGGTGAGCGAAAGCGTAAATTGCCCTGGCGGGATAATCCACATCCGTATCGGGTATGGGTCTCGGAAGTGATGCTCCAGCAGACGACCGTCCCGACCGTGATGGGACGTTTTGAGCAGTGGATGGAACGTTTCCCCGCACTGCAAAGCCTGGCGGCCGCTTCGGAGCAGGACGTATTGAACGAATGGGAGGGGCTGGGCTATTACCAGCGCGCTTCACGCCTGCACGCAGCCGCACGAAAGATTGTAAAAGACCACGGTGGCAAAATCCCGTCGGATAAAAAGTCATTGCGTGCATTGCCCGGTATCGGGCCTTATATCGCCTCGGCCATACGCAGCATCGCGTAATGTGGTACGCGTTTTTATGCGTCTATTGGCGCTGGAAGGCGGTGCGGGGGATGCTCGCGTGCGCAATAATGTAGAGGAAACGGCTCATTCGATACTTCCGCGCGGCGATTCATCCCGATTCAACCAGGCGCTTATGGACTTCGGAAGCATGGTCTGCCGTCCGCGCGTACCGCAATGCGAACAATGCTTTGCAACCTCCCTATGCAAGGCATACGCACTTGGCCTCCAGAAGAACATTCCTGACGGAAAGCGTAAACAAACGAAAGAGATAGCAGTAGCGGTAGCGGTATTTAAAACTGAAGATGCTGTTTATCTCCAGCAGCGCCCGCCGGATGGTTTGTTCGCCGGGATGTGGGAATTCCCGGGCGGCAAGCTCGAAGCCGATGAGAACGCTGCTGAGGCCGTGGTGCGGGAAGTAAAAGAAGAATTAGATGCCGTATGCCTGGTAGAGGAGGACGTCACCTCCTTTGTCCATTTTTACACCCGCTTCAAAGTCAACCTTCATTCCTTTATATGCTCTACATCGCAAGATTTGCCTCACGACGACCGGCATCGGTGGGTAGAATGGGAAGATGTCGGTGAATATCCCATGCCATCCGCTACACGACGCGTGATTGATATTCTCATTAGCAACGAGCAAAAAGAACAACGCTGACCTCGATTGTGCCATATGGCATCTCAACAAGATTTGGGGTATTCAATTTCTGACGCTGATTTATATACCGGTTTTATAAAGCTGACAGTCCAACAGAAAGAACATCTTTTTTTAGGAAGACTGCTTCTTAACAAGACCGATACAAAACTCAGGTCAGAGTGTCCAGTTGCAGAATCGTCCCGAAATCTGATATAATAGAATGGTGATATGAATATGGTGGCAGTTTGATTCGCAATCCTATAAAGGGTAGATTTCCATCATATTGAAAGTCTCATTGTTGGGCGATGCAATCATCTTTCAATGTCCCGAAAATTCTAGGGGAGTGGCCGAAAAGGTGCAAAATGAGAAATATAGTAACACAAGATGCTTTCATAGTATAGCACGCATCCCTGCGTGCGCCCTGGACAGGCAAGATGCCTGTCATACATCCCGCCTGCACCTTTCCGGCCACGCTTCTAGTGGTTCATTCCACTAACTTCCAAAATGATATGGTAGCGTGCTTGGCAGTAAAACCAACGAAATGGTAGCACATATAAAAAGTGGGAATGGCTTAAAATGCCTTTAGAGGCCGTGCGCCCGTAGCTCAACTGGACAGAGCATCGGTCTTCGGAACCGAGGGTTGGGGGTTCGAATCCTCCCGGGCGTACCATTTTTCTTCCCTGGAAGCGCTGGCGTTCCCGGGATATCCACTTGCCTGCTGCTGGCAGGTAATTCACTGAGAATTTACGATATGACAACTAGTAAATCGTCTAACCCCCAACATATACCCGTTACGCCTTTCGCCATTTTCTTGTCTTCTCAATGATGTAGTAGTCTATTCGTCCATGTTTTCCAGATCATAAATAAAATTATCCCCCGTATGAAGACTCACATATACGTTCTGATCCTGTACAGCAATTATCATATATACTCTCCGGTTGCGATAGACGCGGCAACCGCCGTAGGATGAGATTGCATTGCGTATATGCGTACCTGTCTCAAGTATTTCTTCGTGTTCCAGCCCTGCTCGCTGGCACAGTTCCACTATCTGCTTTGCCTCCAGTGCAACCGGCTGCCCCGAAATGGGCACCACTCTGAGCTCTGTATTGCTACGGGGAGCCAAAGAGCGGCATGCACCGAAAAAAGGCAGCGTCACAAGAACCAGACAAACAAAATATTTTTGATACCAGCTGCTGATTTCTCTCTTCATTTTATCTCTCCAAGATATGAAATATCCGTTTCCGTGTGAGCTCATGATCAAGTTGTCTGCGAAATTCCTCTTCATCGACCGGTGCAATAGCGGCGCTGGATCGAGGGCCGCTTCCACTAGACATTTCACGCTAAAGATTGCTTGATCCCGTCTCTGTTTGGTAAAGCAACATTCGTGCCAACTGCACCACTCAAACCACAAAAAACGGCCGGCCTGCAAGCCCATAAACCGCCCCGCACCCAAACAAAAGCATTAAAAGGGCGTCGAAAAATACTCTTGCAGTTAAGCCCACAATAAACCCATTTCTCCAGGGGAGAAGTGTTCGGTGTTCGGTATTTAGGCGCTTAGATTCCGTACATCGTTAACAAATTGAGGATGTACAGGTATAAAATAAAAATCCTTATTGCCTTGAAAAGGCATAACATACCAGCCCAGGGTGTAAGCCCTGGGAAAACGTCCAATTCCCCAAAGATCCGTTCTGTAAGGACGGCACATACCGCCACGTATTCGCACATTCCGCTTGCGAAACCATCCGAACATAGCAGAAAAACGTCCAATGATGTGGCGTCCCTACAGGACGCGGTTTGTTGGGTTGCATTCGCGTTCCCAGGGTTCACACCCCGGGCTGGTATGTAGTGTCCTTTCAGGACACGGCGGATATATCAATATTGTCCGTTTTCTTTGACTTTGCAATGCACTGCGCCGACAGGCGCCTCCAATTCAGGGCGTAAGTCCCTGAATTGGCGTAAGCCGCTTAATGCGCGTATATCCACAAAAATTGCTACATGTGACAGAATCGAAAATAAGTTGTCAAAAATGGAAGTCATGTGTGGCAATTGAGTGTTATATGTTACATCTGATTGCCAAAAACAGCAGTTCAGAAATGTCAAATCTATCGTCTCCGACCCGGCATAAATATTCAGTGAACCACGTGAATTTTACAGTTATACATGAAAAATCAGGTGTCAGATTTGTAGTGAACCCCTGCTATGTATATTTTTGTCAAATGCCAGTTGGATTCCAAGAGTCGCGATAGGTGCCAAGTGTCGCGCAGCCTGCTATTCGATCTTGTGCGTAAAAAACGCACAGACCAGTTTACCGA
>PUNP01000437.1 GCA_003551785.1 Candidatus Brocadiaceae bacterium
AAACAGGAGACAGAATTTTTCTGGAAAACTCCTCTCCGGAAACAATAATAGAATTGAATAATAAAATAGTGAAATGCGCACACAAGAAACTAATTGTCAATAGTTAATGAACAAAAATCCCGTACTTTTTATGCTTAAAAATTATTTTTGACAGGCAAAAAAGACTCTAATGAATCAACGATATTCCGGTTCATTGCTTAAACAGCGTTTTGGATGCTAAAAACTAATTTTAGGTATATAAATCTGCTATTTGTTGATTGTAAGAGCCTTTAAATAAAAAATTTGTGTACGCACGGCACCTATAGAAACCTTTAGTTCTCTTGCCCATCGTGCCCTTTTCTGTATGGTCGTTCGATTATCATTCTCCCATCCCGAAAGATAAGATCAGTGTTGCTATTCGATCCCTTGAAGCCACATGGTTAGCTCCGCTACTCTTTGTCCCATCGTGCACTTATTTCCTCGCATGCGGCTTCGATATCTAATTTCCTTTTCCTGTATGCTTTTGGTGCATGGGAAATTTTTCCTTGAGGTACATCAATGACAAAACACTTTTGAGGATCGACTGACGAACCTTCAGTTTGCTCAAGATACAAACGGAATGCAGTCGCCACACTGTTTCTGCCTTCCTTTCCCAATGGGGGCGACTTTGGGAAGTGTAGTTTTATACAGCCCACAGTCTCTTGAGTCTCAGGATTGTTGATGATCACATCTGGACGCATTGTGACAACAACATCACTGATTTCCATTGCCGCATCTGAGAACATATCACCCCTTTCGACGCTGAGTCCATCAAGTTCAATCTTGCTACAACTATTTAGGTATATTTCAATGGCTTCTGCAGAAAGTGCACGATCCTGTTCCGCGAATTCACTACCTCCTTGCTGTCCAAGGAGGCGACTAACTGAATTCATCGCTTGACTATCATCGCTCATTTTGGAAAGTAGGTGATTGACTATGGTCTCACGTGCTACTGTATATCTTGCCTTTTTGAAGTCTGGGGGAGTCTTTTGATCCCTAATTATCTGGCGCCGTCTCCTAGGGGTGGCGGACAGATACTCGGCAAGTTTATTGACAGAGATCTTCTTGTTTGTTGGCATCTTGTGATCATTCCTTTTCTGTCGCTGAAAAGCAATTAATAGAATTGTTGATACTACTAGGAGAAATCGCTCCATTGAACGAGAAACAATCTAAAATAATCTAACGTATTTTTGCGGGATTGCAAGTTCAGAAAACTTTGCCCGGTGTGTTCAAACAGGGGATTTTTCAGGGGCAAGATGTTTGATGGTTGGTGAGTTCAAATAATAGAGTTGACAGGGCCCCGAAGCAGCTAACAACTCACTCTGGAACCCCCGAACACAACTTGACAAGTAACTATTAAATTGACCCTAATCGACTTCAAACCGCTTACATCCATAATAACCGAAACAGTCATTTTTCCTACTAACATCGGCGCTAACTTCAACAGTCTTTAAATCAACAGAGATCACTTCGTAAATCAGCGTATTCACAGGCTCAAAAAGGCTGTCATCAAAGGCAGCAAGATTAGTTCCATCTGGATACAGCGAACTACCATATTCAATTGCATCATACCCAAGAAACTTCACAAATTCACAAAGATACTGAGTTGGCAGGTACTCCAATGGTTGTTCATTTCGTCGTAGCGGGCGCGACAATTCGGTTTCCAAGCGTTTAAGGTACTCTTGATATTTCAAATAGTCCCCTATCTGTCCTTCTAAAGTAAATGGACTAAGATCATCGACAGTTCTTAACCGTAGCACCTTCAAATTTTGAATTAGTTTAAAGTCGACAATTGTAACGTAATCCAAATAATTAGCACGACACTCGTACAAAGCAGTTTGACGGCTTGTTGCGAGATACAGATAAGGAATTCCAGCAGGGTTCGCTCTTCCTGGTGAAGCTTTTTCTGGTGGGGGTTTACCCATTTCCCTCGTCGAAAAACCTTTTGAATCGGAAATTCTAGCACGAAAAAAAAGCTTCCCCTTTGGGTAAATCTTGCCATGAAATTTGAACAATTCTTTCAGCAGCTCTAAGTCTATCTGTTTACCCAAAAAAAATCGGTTGTTGTTTTTTATTTCAGATGCGAACCCCTCCCAATCTCGTTCCAGCGCGGCTGTTTTATCTGCCTTTAATAGGCTTCCCTGACGTCGGTATTGGGCAGAAAATATTTTATCATTCGGAGCATATGAGTCAGACAAAATGGCTTCCATTAATTGCTTGTGAGTTTCACAACGCAAACCCGTAGAAAATACTTTCCACTCCCTCTGTATCAATATATAAAGAGGAGCTATGTGTTCAGCATCTTTACTCTGACTGTCGTGTACTTCATATATTTCAATTAATTGTTGAAATTTTTCATCAAGCTCCCGGGGGTCGATCACATCGACACTTTGAGATGCACAGAAGTCACACTGTCCGAAATCAGATGCATTCGAAAACACAAAACCTTTTAATTCTTTGTCTTTGAAACATTCACTACAACAATTCATGATGCCAATATACTTGAAATCAATTCAATGTGATGTTTTATCGACAGCTTTTTGGCACTGCCAAGGCCGGGGTAACGGCTCTGATTGTAATGCTCTTTAAATTCTTCACATGCTTTTGTGTGAATTTCATGTTCATCAACGAAATGAATCAATTTCAATAGCGCTTCCCAATAAGTTCCCTGTACGTCTGTAAAATCTTCGTTGGAATCAGATACAAAATGTTTAATCCAAATTTCGTCATTATTTTTTTTGTACGTTAGGTGGATGGCCACAGCGTAAGGAGCAAAGCCTGAATCTAAATATCCTTCTCCGATTGTCACGTAATCCGCAAACCCAACAAAACCATCTTCCTTGTAAAACTTATGTTCATCCGAGAAAAATTCGTCTGGAACGTGTTTGTAATCCGCGTTTTTGCTCTGACTATTGAATGCATCAGTTAAGACCACTTTTGTATTTTTGTCAATGACCCGACGATACCTCCTAATCACGTTAGTATCTCGGAAGAGGTTGTAAGTAATCTTTTTATCAACCACGAAATTCTTTAATTTTTCCATATCTGGACATCTGCCCAAGTAAATTAACGTATAGCGATACTCATGCTCTGAAATATCACTTATCAATCGTTCCAAATTGCTAAATGACATTCTGGGATGTACTAGGATACCAATATGTAATTTATCATAATCTGGTACCACCTGATTAATTAGAGCGATAATCTCTTTGTGTTGACTTGCAAGTTCCCCAACTATGGGATTGATAATTAGCGTGAAATTGACCTGATCCTTGACAAATTTTTCAAGAGTCAACCGTATAGTGGAGTAGGACTTTCTTACTGGTTCGATTACAGGGTGAATAACTGCTTCTCTGCCAATACGTGCGGACAGTTCACGCAGCCCAATGAGTTCAAATTGTTTACCTCTCAAGTAAGGAAAATACATACTTTAGCCTATCCTCTGATTTAGAAAGGATTGTAGTCTTTCATATTGCTGAAAAGAAGGGTCTATAGAAAGACATATATTGCACAGACATTCTGGTATTTGACTGGACATGAAACCTACTTTATGTTTCGGCTTTCTTTTTCGCAACTCATAGTCAAATAAAAACTTGAACTCAACCGGGGGTATTTTCTGCGCCATTTTTAGGCATTCTCTAAAAAAGAACATGTTAGGAACCGCGGGTTCATATCCAAATGCTTTCTTGATAATGTTTGAATATTCTTGCTTCCTGAGGCATTTAAACATGGTAGTGACATTAAGACGGCTGACATCTGTTTCTACTGTCTTTATTGTTGATAGTTGCTTTCTACTAGTTAAAGCAAGTACTCCAAAGGGAGTATTAGATAGCAGATCCGCATATTTATTTGCTTGCGAATGATGCACTACAAGACATATGTTTGAGAACGCTCTCTGGTAGTCACGAAGTTGACTGTCCAGTCGATCAGGCGAGTCTAGCTCCGTCTTAATCTCATATACAGTGGAATGCCCATTTACGAGTACAATATCCGCCAATGAATTGCTAACTCTAAATTCATTGATGAGAGTTGACGTATTTAAGCTATGCCTCCCTAGCAACAGCTTCCTTGTTATAAAATTTTTATAAATATACTCACAGCGGTAATCTGAAAGCAAGTAATCGTAAAAAGTACTAAGCGCATGTTTCCTTTTATTCCCTCTTTGTACTCCCACATACTGACCAATCTTTGTTATTTTTTTATCGATGTATGGGCTGGCTCCATAATGAATCACATTTTTGAATAGTGAATTAGAAAATACGCTTGAGATAGATATGTTGACGGTTGTATGTGTTGGTGTGGCCATAATCATAGAGTGTTCCACCGAGACCTCCTTAGTGGTTACTCACGAACGGTTTGAATGCCTGGTTCTAAAGGATTAGATCCAGTTCATTCTATTTGTAGAATTAAGGACAATGTGTCCATAATCTAAATGACAGTCTTTTCTTTAACATACAGTTAAAAACAGATCGCGTCAAGTAACTCTCCTTGTTGTGCGGGAATTTCGGCCTATTTGAATGGCGGAGTGGCGCATGCCATTAGCTCCCCTGAGCTGTGCTCCATAGGCTGAACTTCCTTTAATTTCGAATTTCCCTGCCAAAGCTGAAAATTGTTTTCAACGCAGACTGAATTTCATCTACGATGCCTGAGCCAAGGCGTAGAGATTGAGTGGTTCATCAGTTCTTTCTAGTCAAAGCACTGCCACCAACTATTGGAATTGGCCTGATCCCAGTAAAGTTGTTGATGGGCTTAAGTTTCCTTTCGTTTTTCAGAATCCCACCTCCGCGTCCAGGTCGCCGGCGTTGTAGGCGGTCCAGTAGGACTGGATCAGGTCTTTGGTTCGGTAATGGCCGACGGTCTCATTATCGTGATGTTGGACAATGGGGAAAGTGTCAAGGATATAACCGATCTCTTCTTTGTTTATGTTGTAAAGATGGAAGTACAAGGCGTCGAGCTGACAGCGCAAGTGGAGACGGCGTTCATCGTCCCAGCTGAATGGATCGCCGTCGCAGCCCAGGGATTCAGCAAACGGGCGCATGTCTTCGGCGGTATAGGTCAGTTCGAGCACACGGTCGCGAATCCAGGGGCGGATGTCACGGCCTTTGAACGGCTTTTTATAAAAATTCGGAGAAAAAGCAGGTAGCTGTTTAACAACAAAGAAATTAAGGTTTTGACCATGTACTTTCTGGCGGCAAGCGAAGTCTAGAACAAAGGTCGTTAAATTAGCAAGCAACAGACAGCCATTTTCGCGGCTTTCTTTATTATTGCTCAACACTAGAGCTAAACTATTTCCTGCACCTTCAGGCGGCAAGGCAGCTGTTATAAATGTTCGGGCATTTGT
>PUNP01000772.1 GCA_003551785.1 Candidatus Brocadiaceae bacterium
TGCCACCGGAATCCACTCCCGGCGAAGAAGACCCCCCAGCCGAAATGGAACTGCCTATGGAAGTCCCGGAAACTGACGATGAAGAGCCTATGGAAATACCTGTAGAAATTCCGGAGGATACACCGGAAGAAACACCGGAAGAAAATTGATCAACCAAAATCAAAGGAAAAAAACATGAGATGGAGCCGAACCTTAATACCTACTTTAAAAGAAGTACCGGCAGAGGCTGAAGCAAAAAGCCACATCTTGATGCTCAGGGCCGGTCTGATACGAAAACTCGGAAGCGGTGCATATTCTTATCTGCCCGCCGGATTTCGGATAATCAACAAAATTACTTCTATCGTCAGGGAAGAAATGGACAAGGCCGGGGCCGCAGAAATCCTTATGCCCGCTATATGGCCCGAAGAACTTCTGAAAGGTAGCGGACGCCTCGATGTATTCGGAGATGATCTGATACGTTTCACTGACAGACATGGCCGCAAGGGGATTTTAGCACCCACGCATGAAGAACTCGTCACGTGCCTCGTCCGGGATAATATCACCAGCTACCGCCAACTGCCTGTTACTTTATATCAAATCCAAACAAAATTCAGGGATGAAGTCCGGCCCAGGTTTGGCGTACTGCGAACTCGCGAGTTTATCATGAAGGATGCCTACAGTTTCGATATCAGCCAGGCGGGTATGCAAAAAAGCTATCAGGCAATGTATGACGCTTATTGCCGCATTTTTGAACGGTGCGGACTCGAATACGAGATTGTCGAGGCCGATTCAGGCGCTATGGGGGGAGCACGCTCGCAGGAATTTATGGTGCAAAGCGAAATCGGAGATGATAAGTATGTCAAATGCTCTGCATGCGGATACGCTGCAAATATTGAAAAAGCGCATATCGGGAACGACACGGAGAATCATGATCAAGAAGGTAACTGCGATGTGCAAGAGGTACATACACCTAACATGCGCACTATTGAAGAAGTAAGCAGCTACCTCGATGCAGAGCCACGGCGCATGATAAAGACACTCTTATATAAGGCTGACGAATGCCCCGTCGCCGTACTGGTTCGCGGAGATCATGAGTTAAATGAAACAAAGCTGACCAATCTTCTTGGATGCACCACACTTACCCCTGCCGAGCCGGAATTAATCAGAAAAATCACAAAAGCTCCCGTAGGATTCGCCGGTCCCGTCGGATTAAAAAATATTGATATAGTATCCGATCATGCAGTGCTGGATATTCACAACGGTATAACCGGTGCTAATAAGGAAGATACTCACCTGACAGGGGTGACCCCTGGAACCGATTTCTTCCTCCATAAAACGGGGGATATCAGGCTCGCACAAGACGGCGACATTTGTTCTGAGTGCCAAAGTGTAATGCGAATGCATCACGGTATAGAAATCGGGCATGTCTTCCAGCTCGGCACAAAATACAGTAAAGCACTCAGCGCATCGTTTCTCGATGCAAACGGAGAAGAGCAGGATTATATCATGGGCTGCTACGGGATCGGAATAAACAGAATTGCCGCAGCCGCCGTGGAAACCTTTGCCGATAAAAAGGGACTGGTTTGGCCCGCCGGAATAGCCCCTTATAAAGTGGCTGTACTATGTTTGAATACCGACAATGAAGACTTATTGAAAGCCGCTGAGAACGCTTATGAAACGCTCCAAAATGCTGGCATAGACACAATACTCGATGACAGGGACGAAAGGCCGGGGTCAAAGTTTAAAGATGCCGACTTGGTAGGATTCCCTGTTAAAGTTGTTGTGGGGCGCGGCTTCGAAAAGAAAGGCTTGTTGGAAATTCAAAACCGAAGAAACGGGGAGAGTATGGACATACCTGTTGAAAAGCTTATAGACTCAGTAAATAATATTTTGGCTTAATTGTAGTTTTTTTCTGGTGAACTGACGCCATGGCGGTAATTACAGAACCGACACCGGTCAAGTTGATATGCCCTGCACTTGCAAAAAACGACCAGGGGTTTAAACTTGCCGAAATCGCTTTGCAAGACAAACTCGGCATAATCGACCTAACCAGCCGAACATGGGATTTTAACTTCACCGATTACTACAAACGTGAAATGGGAAAGGGATTGAAAAGGCGTATCTACAGCTTCCGAAAACTCATTAATCCGGGAGAATTAGCCGAGATAAAGAATTGGACGAATGATATAGAAGTTCAACTGGCCGGAAAAAACTCCCGGCGGTCGGTGAATCTTGACCCGGGCTATATTGCGCATAGTAAATTAGTGCTGGCTTCAACGAAAAATTATTCACATAGGATATACCTTGATAAAGGCATTTATGCTGAAATCACGCTGGAATGGCATAAGAACGACTTCCAGCCCATGAAATTGACTTATCCTGATTATAGAACAAGAATTTATCGAGATTTTTTTGCTTTGGTCAGGTCGGTCTATGACCAACAACTTAACATTTAAGGAGATTGCACTCACATGGAACGCACTTTAGTTTTTTTGAAACCCGATGCATTGAAACGACGTATTGCGGGAGAAATCCTTTCGCGATTTGAACGAAAAGGTTTTTTTATACTCGCCCTGAAACTTGTCAAAATATCCGAAACCTTTGCCAGAAAGCACTATGCGGCCCATGTGGATAAAGATTTTTATGAACCGCTGATTGATTATATTACATCTGGTCCATCTATAGTGATGGTTTTGCAAGGGAAAAATGCCGTGAAAGTTGTGCGCGATATGCTGGGGGAAACATTCGGCGGTGACAGTCCGCCCGGGACTATAAGAGGCGATTTCGCACTCAGTAACAGGTATAATTTAGTCCATGCCAGTGACAGCACCGATGCCGCAGAAGGTGAGATTGAACGTTTTTTCGATTCCCGGGAACTGATTGCATATAACAAGGAAGACATAGAAGTAATCTATGATGTTACAGATGATGAAATAGTTTAAGGAGGATTTCAATATGGTTAATCGAAGACTTAGCCTAAACGCAATAACCGGCCTTGCCTTTCTAGTAACGGCCATCTTTCTCTCGCAGACAGGCTGTCAAACGGGGACACCAACGGAAATAATGGTAGGACCTGACCGGTCCCAACCCGAACAAATAGACGTGCATATGCTGAAACGCCGGGTTTTAAATAACAGCACAAAACTGAAGTCTTTGCGAGCTGACGTTGAGATGGCGATGGTCAGCCCGCTGCTGCGCCAACCGCCCCAACTCAGTCTTTCCGGCAGACTGGCCGTAAAGAAGTTTACCGATGGAAGAGAAAACAAGGCCGCCGTCAGAATCCACCTTTCCCATCGTAATGGTGATATAACCTTTATCGGAAACGGAGAATATTATCAGGTCGATATGCCTTTGCTCAATATGTCTTATGAAGGACATTATGATGATGTCCTGGAACCACGTGAAAATCGAATTCATTTCACCCCCGCAGAAATCGCCAATGTTTTCAATTTAGAAGGGCTGCTGCTGCACCGTCCTCAAACGCTTAAAGCCTACCCGGCTCATTGGGCACATTCAGCTATAGGCGAAGACAGGCCCCCGGAGTTCCCGCCTCAATGGGTACTGGATACTATAAAGATCGAGGATGGTGATGACCCTTTCCCCTGGATTCACAATAGTATTGTTATAGACAGCAGGAACGAAAATTTAATGCGAATAGATACTTTTCGTCCCCAGGGGACTCTCTTGACCAGAACGTGGCTGCTGGATGAACGAGTGATACGAACACCGGATCGGGAAACTGTACGCATTCCTTCAGAAATAATGATATGGTACCCCCCGCCCCTTGAAGGCACCGTTATCCGCTTGAGACTTTCCAATTTCACTATAAATGAAGAACTGGATGAAGCTTTATTTGATTTTTAAACTGCCGGGAGTAAAAAATGAAAGTAGCGGTCTGTGGAGGCGCCGGCTATATCGGCTCACATACAATACGGGAACTTATAAATAACCAACATGATATCGTTATTATTGATAACTTGTCTGAGGGACATAAGCAGGCAATCAAAGGGCTGAAACTGGAAGAGGCTGATATTGGAAATACACCGGTTATCAAATCTATCTTCCACCAATACGATATAGACGCCGTCATGCACTTTGCCGCCAGTATAAATGTTGGCGAATCTGCCCGTAATCCTGCAAAATATTATCAGAACAATGTTACATCCACTCTGAATTTACTTGATGCTATGCGGGAGTGTGAGATCGATAGATTTGTTTTCAGCAGCTCCTGCGCCATATATGGTATCCCGCAAACTGTGCCTATCGATGAAAGCTTCCCTCATAAGCCAATCAGCCCCTATGGGAAGACCAAAGCGATGGTGGAAGCTATACTGGAAGATTATGCCGCCGCCTACGGGCTCCGATATGCTTCGCTCAGATATTTTAATGCCTCCGGCGCTATGCCAGACGGCTCTTTAGGGGAAGACCATCAACCGGAAACGCATCTTATTCCGCTTGTTATACAGGCCGCACTGGGACAACGGGATTCTATCACTATTTTCGGTAACAATTACCCGACACCGGACGGCACATGTATCAGAGATTATATCCACGTCTTAGACCTTGCCTCCGCACACGTAAAAGCCCTGGAAAAACTCGAAAAACACTCACCCCTGATCTTTAACCTTGGGATAGGCAGCGGACACTCTGTCAAGGAAGTTATTGATACGGTGAAAAGAGTCAGCAAAAAAGATATCCGGATTGAAATGGGCGAAAGGCGCCCCGGTGACCCCCCCTCACTCGTCAACAATCCGCAAAAAGTCAACAGGGAATTGGACTGGCAACCCCGGTATAAAAGCCTTGAAAAGATAGTTGAAACCGCTTGGAAATGGCATAAAAACCATCAGGACGGTTTCGAATTTTGAGTTTTTTCCGTTTATTGTTTGATTAAAAACAGTTTTTCCGTTATAGTACAATTAATAAGGTTATCGTATTCCTGTGGTGACGAGGCAAGCGGTGTTCACTAAATATTTCAGGATATCATGTACAGATAACCGGGCGGTTGTGATTTTTTGCGCTCCGTCAACAATAGAGTTACATTCTCAATTACGGAGGAAGTTATGAGTATTTTGAAGTGCAAAGCAGTATCAAAATTAACGATGTTCATCTTCGTTTCGCTTGTTGCAGCTGCGGCCCTTATCGCCCTTACGGTGCAGGATACCGCCGTCGCCGGCAATAATTCCCAACAAGAATTTTACACCATGGATACTCAGAAAGTCCTCGAAGCACATCCTGCCTTTCAAGAAGCAATACAAGAATATCAGACGAAAATGCAGGAATTCCAGCAGCAAATCATGGAAATGGACGAACAGGAGCAGGCAATGATGCAGCAAGTCATGCAGCAGCAGATGCAGCAACTGGGCGCTCAACTGCAAGAA
>PUNP01000713.1 GCA_003551785.1 Candidatus Brocadiaceae bacterium
CGCTTTGCGGCGGTCTGCTGACTGATGTGGATACGGCTTTCGCCTTCCTGCGCCGCTTCGATAACGTCGTGCCGATATGGGGATGTCAGGCGCCGTCCGAGCTGGAGGATTTCATCCGGCTCGAGGCCGCACCACCTGAATATGATGAATCCATGGTAAGGAAAGTGGAGCAGGAACGTGAGCAGCTGGGGGACAGCTTCTGTCGCGGCTGCGGCTACTGTCTGCCGTGCCCGGCCGACATTCCTATCCCGATGGCCGCTCGTATGTCACTGTTGCTGCGGCGTGCGCCTGCAGAACGGTTTTACAGCGATGAATGGCGGGAGAAAATGCACCGGATCGAGAAATGTGAGCAGTGCGGCAAATGCCATGAAAGATGTCCGTATGACCTCGACCCCGCCGCCTTGATGCCGGAAATGCTGAAAGATTACGAGATGATGTATGATGCCCACCAGGGTACCGGATGAAAAGGTGCTACTTGATTTCAGAGACTTCGCTCTGAAATCAGGGCGCCTGTCGGCGCAGTACCGCATAACGCCGAGATTAATGCGAAATCAATCGTTAGTCGTAAGTCGCTTGTCGCTAGTCCTATGGTCCCGGAGCCGTCAGCGCCACAGACAGGAATGTCCGTGTTACTCAACATCGACAATTTTCTGTCGATGTACTGCTGAGTACCTATAGAGATTTTCATCGAATCCCTTCTGAGGCTTCGGATCTCGGGAAATACCATGCCGGCCCGTGGACGCTTAAAAGCCTCCACTACGGGATTTATTGGGTCAGAATTCATAAAAAAATAGATATTTAGGAGATAAAGATGGTCAAGGATACGCTGACACAGGAAGTAAAGGTTACTGCACGGGATAAAGGCGCCGCACTGGTAGGTATAGCGTCCGTGGACAGGTTTGACCCAATGCCGCCGGTCTATGATTCGGCTCTTGAGGGGCAGCACCCTGCTGATTTTATCCCCGATGCCCGCTCGGTCATATCTTTCGCTATGCCTGTCCTGCCGGCAGTTCTGGACGCGCCGGCGCTGCTGGCCGAAAGGGATTCTGAGTCCGTTCCGCCGGAAGCGAGAAAACCCTATTACGATGTAGTGTATGGCAGGGTGGGGCATGTGCTTCATGACCATCACCTGGAGTTCATTGGCCAGATGATCGGCCAGCTTCTGCTTACCCGGGGTTATGATGCGATGATTTTCCCGACATCCGGTGTGCATCCGCGGGTCGGCAATAAATCCAAGGCGCAGATATGGTCGGAAGCCCCTCTGCGCTACAGTTCCGGGCCTTTTTCCCACCGCCATGCAGCGACCAGGGCGGGGCTGGGCGAGTTCGGCTACAATAACGTGGTTCTCACTCGCGAATTCGGGCCGCGACAGCGGTTTAACTCTGTAGTGACCAACGCCCGGCTCCAGGCCGACCCCTTGCTCGACAAGCCTGTTTGTCTGCGTGACAGGTGCGGGCTGTGCCTTAAGGCCTGTGTGATGAACTGTATCTTCCGGCGCACTGATGACGCCCATAAGGATTACCGCTCGCTGGAGAGCGACGATAGCAGCCGTATATTCATTGATACGCCCTCGAAGTCCATCCCGCTCGATTGCATGGCCCGAAAGGAGGCCGGGGGAGATTACCCCGTTCGAGGTGACTGTTTGCGAATATGTCCGGTTCCCTCACGCCCCGACCGCCTGCCCGAACGTCTGGAGCGCATCAGGGCCGAGGCACGGAATGCAGGATAAATTCTGTTGTATCGATCCGCCTGGCCGCAAAAAGAAGAAGATTATAAAAAAATGGCAGATCGGAGCCGTATTCCTCAAAGAGGATATTTAATTACAGCCCGGGGTTGACGGCCTGAAAGGCCTTCTATACTGGGAAATGGAATAATATCACTTTGCTTTCAATTCTTCAAGGGAGATAAATTCCGCGGTACCGTTTTTTATTTTTTCTTTTCTCTTTTCAATTACATCCCCATGCCATCGGGGGGAATCCACTTCTGAGCTTTCTTCACTCAGAAGCGAATGTATTTTATCAAAATCGTCCGTACTGAAAACGTGTGGTTCAATCCTCAGGTCATATTGCCTGCGAATCTTCATCAACTGGAGCTGTAAATCAAAACCATCGGATACTTCATCGAAAACCAAAGCTATATCGATGTCGCTTTCGCTGTGCGCCGTTCCTCTGACGTATGAACCAACAACATAAACATCCTTTAGCCCGGGATAAATGCGCTTGATGTGTTTGACGTAATCTACAACTGATTCAGGTAGTTTGCTTGCAGCCATTGGCGGGACTCTATTATTAATGTTTTGCATAAAAACAGATTAAATCAATTCGGCGAGCAGCGGTTTTTCCTTTTTGAAAGAACTGACATTCAACACCGAGAACCCCAGCACATTTCCCTCTTCATCAACGCGCTCCATCACAGCATCGTTTTCCGTTTCTTTCATGTAACCGGGTTTATCGGAGAACATCACTTCCATAAAATCCCCCTCCGCGTCGTACCATAGTTTTACTTTACTGACCATATTAATTCTCCGTTTTACCCATCGTCCTGATAAGATGGAGAAAACACCGCATATTCTCAAGAATTGCAGACATCTGCTCAGCGTTTTCTTTGCTTGATAGCCTTTTCAATTCACAAAGGGTCTCGTCGCATCGGCAGTACGGCAACAACGTAAGCGATTTTGCCTTTGATTTCATAATAAATAGCGTAGGGAAACCTTTTCGCCGGCATTTTATAGAGGCCAAATTTTTTGTTATGGATGCCGGCATAAATTATCAACGATTCGATATCAGCTAACATACTGTCCCAAAAGTAATCCCCCACGCCCGCTTCTTTCTGATCATAAAAATCCTTTCCCTCTTCCAAATCTTCGGCCACCTCTGCCAATACATTAACATCATTAATTTTCATGATGTTCGCTTTGCCTTCAATTCTTCAAGGGAAATAAATTCCGCGGTGCCGTTTTTTATTTTTGCTTTTCTCTTTTCAATTACATCCCCATGCCAGCGGGGGGGATCCACTTCTGAGCCTTCTTCACTCAAAAGCGAATCCCAAAGGAGTTCCATAGCCTGGAGACGTTCCGCGGTACTCATGTTTTTGATATCTATCGTATTCATTCTTATCCCCTGTGATCAATCACCTTAGTTTACCCTGCCTTCCTACTATATTCTATATTATGACTGAAAAGCTCCTTAAACGCAAGTCGTGAGGAAAAGGGCGAAAGAAAACCTCTTATAACAACAGTGTCGTTGCCACCTCTGAGAATCTATTCTACTTCTTTGACCTGTAAGTTTCCACCACGAACAGGACATTCTTAAACATTTTTATCGTTGTCGTAATGCCCTGACAAGGGCATGCTTTGGTAGCCGCGGGTTTTCAATCCGTGGAAAACGGGATAACCCCCAAACTCATGCGCCCCGGATGGGGCGCGGTAGGTGTTGGATTGATCGGAAGACGAAAAAAAACAGAATATTTGCCGGTTGTCATGAGATTGTGCAGATGGGATATACCATGGCGATATGAACGTTAAACCGGCATGAACGCCCACCGCGCCCCTCCGGGGCGCCAACGTGTGTGGGGGATCGGTGTTCCCCGGGTTTGAACCCCGGGGCTACCAAACTTGGCCCCTACGGGGCCAAATGTCGGACTTTTTATGCGCGATTGGGGGGGGATGAGTTGGCTATGCCGTGGCTGTTATTGTCTTTTAAGGGCAAGTTTTTCATAACTCTTTCAGAGACTCCATATTCCGGAATATGCCGCGCTAAAACCAGGGATGCTTGAAAGCATGTACTACGAGCCGGCATCGAATGGGGCGCGGGGCGTGTTTATGATCGATAACAACTTGCAAAATAATCGGGTTTTATATACATTATTATCATCTTCATTGATATTTTTCGCTGTGTTATCTTATTCCCGACCGCCAAAATAACTGATACTTTTTCTGCTCGGCCGGTGCAAATAACAACACGGAACGTCATCATATTCCATAGGACCATCACCATGAACGACAACCAGCAAGCGCGTGAGAAACTTCAATCGGAACTGCGTAAAATCTTCCAGTTCGATGTCTCCGATCTGGACTTCGGTATCTATCGCATACTGAACCGCAAACAGGACAGGATCGAAAAGTTTATCGAACATGACCTGCTCGATGCCGTCACCGAAGGACTCAAAGAATACCGGCAGCATGACGCCTCGGAATTGGAAGAGATTAAACGGCAGATCGTCGAAAATATCTCGTCCGATGCGTTTGATGATCAAGGGAACCTGGTCAATTATCAGGATACCCGCCTCGGTAAGGATTACCTGGAGGCGGTCGAAAAGGCCGAAATGCAGGTGGTCGGCGCCGATACCGAGAAGAAAATCTATAACGACCTCTGCACCTTCTTCTCGCGCTACTACCAGGATGGCGATTTCGTGACCGAGCGGCGTATCAGCGCCCGGCACCCCAAATACGCCGTGCCGTATAACGGCGAGGAGGTGCTGCTGCATTGGGCCAATAAAGACCAGTACTACACCAAAACCGGTGAGCATTTCTCCAATTATAAATTCGAGACCGATAATAAATCCGTCTGGTTCAAGGTCGCGCAGGCGGAGACCGAAAAGGATAATGTGAAAGCAAGCGAAGACCGGTATTTCGTGCTCCGGCCCGACGACCCTATCGAGCACGGCGAGGCGGGCGATGAACTGACGCTCTGGTTCGAGTACCGTGCGCTGGGCGACGAGGAGCAGGAGCGGTGGCTGGAGGTGTATAACAGCGTGGAGAAGCCGCGCAAGACGCTCGACCGGCGTGCGCTGTGCATCGCATACGAGGAGTGGGTGCTCGACCAACTGCCGGCCGACTGGCGCAACGCGCTCTCGCGCATACCGTCCGGCAAGACGCGTTCGCTGCTCTACTGCCGGCTGAACCACTATACCGCCAAAAACACGACCGATTATTTCATCCATAAGGACCTGAAGGGGTTCCTGGAGCGCGAGCTGGAGTATTACCTGAAGAACGAGGTGATACGGGTCGATGATTTTATAGAAGACGAGTCCGGCCGGGCCGCCGACGTGTCGCTGACGCGCGCCCGTGTCGTGCGCCATATCGCCAAAAAAATCATCGCGTTCCTCAGCCAGATCGAAAATTTCCAGAAAAAACTGTGGGAGAAAAAGAAGTTTGTGGTCGATACGCAATACTGCTTCACGCTGGATAAGGTGCCGGAGGAATTCTACTCGACCATCCTGCAGAACCAGCAACAGCTCGACCATTGGGAGGAACTGTATGCGATGGACAGGTGGAGCGGGGAGCTGGAATGGGACGGCAACTGGAGTTCCGCGTTCTTAAAAGAACACCCTTACCTCATGGTCGATACCCG
>PUNP01000734.1 GCA_003551785.1 Candidatus Brocadiaceae bacterium
TCTGCTTAGTCCGGCAAATCAATTCATCACCACGCCGACCCCCGCCCACCGCCTTGCGGGATATCTCTTTTTTGTTTAGCGACAATCTGGAGCGGAGAGCCGAACGCCCCCGGAAGCGGGGGCTCAGCGGCTCGAAGTGGCGGGGATTTGGCTTTTAAGTAGCAATTCAAATATTTATCCCTTCAATCATCATGAGGATGTATTTTTTTGACTTTGCACCGAACACGCTGCTGCGGTCAACAAAGCGAGAGTTTTTCTTTTATGACGGCAGTTACGAAAACCTTTTACATTTAGTCAAATTGCATACCCACAAGATATCTAGTAAACTACAGTAGGAGCTTTTGTAATTCGCAGCCTAGTAAGAACTTAATAACTACAGTCTCCTTTTGCTGTTATGCACAAAGAAATTCAAAGAAAAGCGCCCCCCTTCTCAAAAGGCGGAGGGGGAGATAGCAGAGAATTTCATAAAAAGCTTTGCCTGCCCGGAAAAGGACGGTGAAGATGCTAATTCAAAAGCAAGATGAATCCACCTATCGGGATACACATTACCCTCACGGACCATATAAAAGTAGCAAATTCAACAGCGATTAGCAGAAGAGAGTTTTGCTTCGGCAGCATTTCCCAATCAACCGGAGGGAAGTATTGCCATGATAAAAACAAAATCCATATACGGCCGTTCAGAAGATTCCGACGGGAAAAGGATACTGGTCTCGCGTAACTGGCCGCGAGGAATTCCCAGAAAAAGGCTTAACATAGTGGAATGGGCGCGGAAAGTTGCCCCGAGTAAAAATTTACTTCAGGGCTGGAAGCAGAATGAGATAAACTGGGAAGAGTATTGTCGGCGGTATATGGATGAGATGTCTTCGCAAAACGAAAAAATCACGGAACTGGCTTCCATGGCCGGGAGCGGAACAATAACTCTTGTCTGCTTTGAACCAGAGCATAATCCTCATTGTCACCGGCATATGTTGAAAAGGTTGATAGAAAAGGTGATAGAGAAATAGAAACTTGTAATTTGAAAATCGCTTTGGCTACTTTTTTCAGCTCCTTTTGCTCATCTTCGCCAAGATGGGAAATGTCCACTTCAATATCTTCCGAGGGCTTTTTTGTTAAAAACCGCTTCCCAATTACTCAGTGAGTTGGGATGAACATCATAAGATCGGGTAATCTTGCCGCCTTCGTTGCCTGACTGCAACGCTTCCTTTATCACCTGACAATTTAACTTCGGCGAAAAAACTTGGCAGTACTCCGTCTCCTCGAAATCGGGTAAGATTAAAACTATAATCTACCATGCGAGGAAACTCAAATCCATAACACACCAGGGTCCAATTTTCGGCCAAAGCACCGTACAGAAAATTCCGGCTCTCTCCATAAGAGAGAAAGCACATCCTGAGATTAAATCAACGAAATACCAAGCAATTGCTACAGGTCCTTCGGCTGCAAAGTCTTTCGGACATTAGCCTTCGCTCTTTCAGCAGCTTCCCGCAGGCAGCAATGTACGCAGTCATTTATAGCATCAAGAGCATCTGCACCACACATGAGTCCTTCTGATTTTAAGACATCCTTCACTTTCGAGCTTACTATCAGTCTCTCTTCAGCCATTGTCAGAACCTCCTCGGTATAAAAGTGTAAACAGTATCTGATACAGCACAGCTACGCCTATAATACGTTCATTAACTCGATTTGCCAAGTGTATAGCGTTTAATTGTAGCGTCTTGGCTTCACTCACCGCTCTCCGACTACCGCCAAGGGGTCAGCATCTACCTTTGCATCCTGGGCGAGCCCCACCGACTTTTCCTCATCAAGCACTATGCCATGGTCGGGAAAAGCTTCTCTAGCCCATTCCCAGAGAGAGGAGTTTTCAATCTGATAGTCATGGTTTCCGGGAAGAACAAGCACAGCACCACCCTGGAAACCGTGCAGCTTTTCGATCGCTTCTTTCACATCGCCTTTTTTCATGCCGGTCCTGTCGAACAGATCTCCGGCTACGGTGAGCAAATGACATCCGGCCTCGTTAGCTTTCTCAACTATGGTTTCCAGAATATCCAAGCGCGCCCCGGCAAGTTCGGATGCCATGGGGCCGTAACCGTCAAAGGACATCCCAATATGCTGGTCGGCGCTATGCAGTATTTTAAGGCTCATAAGCGAAACCCTCTCTGACTACAACACTGTATTTCCAATACGAATTCAACAAACGGCTTATCCCAATTAATACTGGAATGCTCCCAAAGATTTATGCTTATGTTATGTAAAGAGTGTTTTGCATTAGGCATATTCTCATATGTAACGCTTTTATTGTGTATAATCAGTACAACGTTTCCCAGATGCAGAAAACCATCTTCATCCCACACATGATTTACATGGAACCCAGTTCCTTAACATCTCGTTCTATACTTCTCGTCAAGCGCTGACATACCTCTGCGGTTAAAACCTTTGATTGCTTCTTTTTCAGGGCTTCCGCTTCGCGGCATGCTGCATCAACTGCACATTGGAGCAAAAATGTGGGAGCTAAAATCGACGCCTCATGTCCTACGCTTGGAAGATTTATCGATAAAATAGACTCTTGCTGAATCAACCGCAACTTATCAACAGGTAAATGAGTAATACTGATTTCTCTTTCTTCGGCTATGAATCTATCTATATCGTTTTTAACAGCCCAAAACATATCGCCATTTTTCGAGTAGTTGCTGCGAGAACTGATCAGGTTGCGCGCAACCAATCTTACAAGGCAAATCTGACTTATCCCAGCCTTGTTGTTTATGTTTTCCACTCGTCGAACAGTCCTTGCAGGGCTGAACTCATCACGTGCCAATTTCTGAAGTCTGTCTTTTAATCGTTCAACATCATCGTCGCAAACTCGCGATTCCTCTGCGATTTTAAGACCTTCCAAATCTTCCCATCTTTGTATGAAGCGCACTTCGTCTCGCCCATCCCCGGATTCACAAGCCGCTGCGTATCCGACGACCTCGGCGCCAATGCCGTCAACATCGACACTCAATCTTCGAATACATTCGGGAAGTTTAAACTCCGTCAGATGCGCCAATAGAGTATCAAAACAGCGGTCACCGTAAGAGGTAAAATTAACTTGCTTATTTCCTTCAGGAAACCCTTTTTCATAGAGAATCCGTGATGCCGTGAGTTTTGTTTTCTCGGGCAGGTTCTCCACGCCATTGAGATCAAAGAACTTTTCACCATCCGCTCCCCCCACGATGCAGCCAAGGTCTTTTAAATAGCGGGACTGCGAGAGCATGGACCATATTGCGTTCAGATCCACCGGTGGTCCACTTGCAGCTCTTTTCTTCTGTAAATTCATATAAATGTTATAGCGTTCTTTGGGAGATATCTCCATGCTGCTGGTACGTTCTCGCTGGATTTTGGCTTTTTCGAGAGATTTCTGTTTTAACTCATCTTCACCCAACTCCCCGTCAGCAAGTTTCCGAAAGTCATCGGAGGTAACAGGCAGCATGGTCATCTGCTGGGTCCCAACCACCTTTTCAGCATCATGCAGCCGGCGAAGAAGACGCCCGTAAACTATCTCTTCGCTCGACCCCAGGTAGCACAGGTTCAACACCTTCACTTTCTTATGTATTTGTCCGATACGATCCAGGCGGCCGATGCGTTGCTCGACCTTCATCGGATTCCACGGCAAGTCATAATTTATGATCATATCCGCAGTCTGGAGGTTAAGCCCTTCCGCCGCGGCATCAGTACAAACCAACAGATCAATCTTATCCCGCATAAACAGGCCTTTAACATCCTCTCTGTCCACGTCCACCATCGCACGACGTCTCGGATCCATGAACCCGCCACCCTGTCCGGAGTAGGTGCCGATCAGGATATCTGAATCCACTTTTATCAGATTTTGTACGATGTCATTGAGGGTATCTACAAAGCGTGTAAAGATAACGGTCTGCTGTATCCTTCCCGCTTTTTTCTTACGCCTTCCGTTAAGCTCGCGCAAGAGCTCCTTCATCTTCCGGGAAGGGCCCCGGAGTTTTTCAAGTGCCCTTTCAAGTTCTTCCAGCCTTTCAAGTTCCCATCTCAGGTCCTCTTCACTCCTGCCCTTCAGCCCTGCTTCATTGACAATTTTCTGTTCTTGCTCCTCTTCCGCCTCCAGAACAGCTTCTTCCAGTGCCGTCCTGTCCGGTTCTTCAATACTGTCGAGGATGTTGATCGTGTACCGAACTTTTTGCCTGCGTCGCGCGACCGTCGTGCGTATAGCCCTGAAGCCGGAGGCAAACCTGAGACGCAAGAAACTCTTGTAAAATCCAAGATTGCTCTTGCAATTTCCGTCGGAGCAACGATTAATCTGACGGTTCAATTCTTCACAGTACATTTCCAGTGCATCATAGACCTTCTGTTCCTGCGTGCTAAACTCTATTTTGGGTATTGGCAGAATTTCTCTTTTGGCCAGATTTTGTGAGAGTTTTCCCTTGTCCCTGTAGATTTCCAGTAGCTGGCGCGAATGCCTCAACATGACCCTGGAAAGCGGCGCGGCAGCAAAGATAAGACGGATCATGCGCTTACAATCAGATCCACGGGGAGGCAACTCACGTTCGAGCCACTTCTTAACAGGCACGCGCAGGCGGGCATCGATGACGGCGTCTTCTATAAACTGCCACAGAACCTGGTCGTGTTTCTTGACCGATATTATGCCCTGCCGGAGGAATTCCCATTGCCTGGCATCCAAATTTTCGCTTTGCATGAGTTGAGCGAGCAGATCATAATACTGAAAGGTTAAAGACGGATCCCCGCCAAAGGGACCGGCCCGGCGAGTCAGACGCAGAAGGTCCCATGCTTCAATCCGTTCAAGCTGCATGGGAGTAGCGGTCGCAAGCCATAGCGCCTCTGCTTTATCCCTGAGGATACCTTGAAGAGTGTGATACATTTTGCCGTATTGAGCGTGCTGCTGTTCTCCATTCTCGGTAGGATTCTGCCTGCGCGCTGCATGGGCCTCATCGACCAGTACGATATCAAATGAATCGGCTCCTTTGATATCGCGACGACGATCCTCACGTTCGAGCATATTTCTGGATACAATATTGAGTTCGGGGCCATATAGAGATCGACCGGGCCGGCTGTCTTCAAATGGATGAATGAAATAGTGTTTAAAGGTGGGGCTGGTTTCCGTCCGGGCGAAGGGCATCAGGAACTTTTTGGCCATCTCGCGCTGCCACTGCTTTTTCAGGCTGGCAGGCGGTGCGATGAGAATTCTTTTTACCAGCCCGCTCAGATAGAGTGAACGCATCGCCAGTCCGGCCTCGATTGTTTTCCCCAATCCCACTTCGTCGCAGAGCATATAGCTATAGGGCCAGGTGTCTACCAGGCGCCGTGCGACCA
>PUNP01000502.1 GCA_003551785.1 Candidatus Brocadiaceae bacterium
CTCTTCCGGGGGTGAGAAGAGTAATAAGCAGAATTGCGGCCGCAGGAAAATAGCGGCCTGAAAAAAGGAGATAAGACCATGAGTGAAGAAAAATGCGACAAGGCCGCGATTTACTACCGGAACGGGATCCCTTACAGTTATTCTTTGTTCCGGGCAGGCCAGGAGGCGGAGGCAGGTCCCGTGGGGGGCATTTATCCGGAGATCACGGATTTTCATACAGCCTGGCAGCTCTTCGAAGCGGTCAGGAAGGATTTTCATCCCGACGGCAGGCCGAAGGACTGAACCGTTATACAAACAACCGTCCCCGCATACCCGGCTCGGCCCTATAGGCCGTGACCGGGTGCGGGGGATCTTTTTTTTAGCCGGCGGAAGTCAGGCTAATCCACAGTCCCGCATAATCTAAAAAAACCCTCATACAGGCACTTTTTCAGTCATCGGCACCTGACCCATAGTCAGGCCCGGGCCCGCTCGCCGACCGTCCGGAAAGTCGCTGTACGCCCAATAAAACCGCGTCAGATGGCGGATGAACATGTAACCGCCAGTCCAGATTGTCCAGCCCGGGCGGTGTGTTCCAGTAGTCTATTATGTCCGACTCTCCCATAGTTCGCAGAAAAAAGTTATATACCGTCCACCCCCCCTTGCTTACTGGGTACTGGAATGGACCTTCCGGAGGAGACGAGGTCGCTCAAATACCCTCCAGGATGTACAGCATAGCCGCCGAAAGGGGAAAAGAGCATACCGGTACGAGAAGAAGGAATTGGAAAGACGAGCCACGCACACCAGGCTCGGCCTATTGACCGATACCGGCTGCGGGAAACCTTTATCCAGGGGACATCTGAAGTCGATTTAAAATCATTCTTCGTATCCAAGAGCCTGCGACCTTTGATATGCCTCGTAGCTTTCCTGAGTTTGTCCCAGTTTATGATAAGCTGCTCCTTTGAAGTACCAGGCTTCCGCATTCTCCGGTTCAAGATCAGTTACTTTTTCGAAAGCCTTCACTGCATCTTCATAACGTTCCAGCATAAGACAGGCGGCTCCTTTACCAAGCCAGTCCCCGATACTCCCGGGATCAAGTTCAGCAGCATTTCCGAATGAAGGCGCTTCCGCTTTTCTTTGTCTAGCTCCAGGCGCCATCGGCTCGACCGCTTCAGACCTTCCCTTTCGGTCTAACCCTGACCGCTACGGGCAGGTCTTCCACCGGTTTTCGCCGATAGGCAGGCGCCTTGCGCTTTTCTTTGTCTAGCTCCAGCGCCTAGCTTCTCGAGCGTTTCGGTCCATCAAGATTTGCCTATTCACGAGGAAGAAACGAAGAGGAGGCAAAACGTTGCTGGCCCTCCAACGCTTGTCGAAGCTTACCGAGGCGCTTCCGCTTTTCTTATTATTTTGTTCCTACTAATTCTTTTTCAGCAATGAATTCATTAGCTGAGATGATATCATCACTTTTCTTTTTAGGTGCGTTCCAGTATTTCTCGTTTCCAGGAAGATCATCAAACCAAGCAGCATTTTCTGGACAATCTAATACCATGAACTTTCCGTACACATTGTCTCTAGATTGATGATATTTCAAGTAAGCCTTTCCGTCTTCAACTGCTAAAATCTCAATTTTTCCTGAAGTGTGACTCATTGATAGCCTTACACGCTTACCAAGTCCAGATGTGCGTGCTTTTGCTTGTTCTACAATATCGTAAGCTTCTTTAAGTGTTAATACGAAGTCGTTGTTACCTGCAACAGGGCGGTTAATAAAGAAGTAATAAGGTGTTACACCTGCCCATGATAGTTTGTCTAATAGTTCACCTAAAACAACAGGGTCATCATTAATTCCTTTTAAAACTGGCGTTTGGTTTACAACAATAGCCCCTGCATCATGAAGTGCTTGGAAACCTCTTTTTGCTTCTTCAGTAATTTCTGTTGGATGGTTAATGTGAGCCATCACATAGATACGCTTTTCTGGGGTTGAATACTCCCGAATAAGTTGTAGTAACTCTTCATCTTCGTAAATGCGCATTGGATTAAAAACAGGCATTTTAGAACCTAAACGAATAATTTTTACATGGTCAATCGCACGAAGTCTTTCGATAATTTGGCGTAATTTTTTGGTTGCTAAAATTAAAGAGTCTCCACCTGTAAGAAGTACATTGTTAATTTGTGGATTTTGAGCAATGTATTCGATGCCTGGGTTCACATCATTCATTGCTTCTTTAATATCGTTTCGGAATAAGCGTTTTCTGAAGCAATAACGACAATAAGCGCCACACACTTCTGACACCATTAATAATGCTGTAGTGCCATACTTGTGTTGACAGCCTGGTACTACGTAGTTTGTCGCTTCATCGGAAGCATCCCAGCGCCCATATTCAGATAATTCTCCTTCATTAGGTATAACTAATTTACGAATGGGATCGTTCGGATCATTCCAATCAATGAGATTTAAATAATAATCATTCACGCGAAAAACATACTTCTCAGTAATCTTTTTTAACTTTACTTTTTCTTCTTCAGAAATCCCCTCAATTTTATCAATGTTCGTTACGTATTTTGGCATCGCCATTCTACCATCTCCTCTATTAAAATTTCATTCAGCATTTTGAGTATATCAAAAAAAGCTGAATTCGGTCAAAAATGAAGGAAATCATTAAAAAAACATAACTTTTGGAGTGTAATCTTCATAATAGTCCTATTTTCGTGGTTTTTTAGTTTCATAAATGTATATAAAGTGAAATCTATCTTTCATTTAATAGATTATGAAATAAATATTTCAAAAAAATGATATTTTTGAATTTACCCCTTCACAAATGAAGTAATTTATCATAAAATGAAATAAATAATTCAAAAAAATGAAATTGCGAAATTAAAACTAACGAAAAGGTGGAGAATAATAAAAAATGGCTATCCAAAAGGTTGATTATCCATTACCGGATTATTTCGAAAGGACGAGTAAATCATTAGAATGGATGAAGAAAGCGAAAGAAGTAATGCCAGGTGGAGTGACAGCTAACATTAAATCGTTTGACCCATATCCAATTGTTATGGAAAAAGGAAATGGTGCTCATTTAACGGATGTGAACGGCAATGAATATATTGATTATTTACTTGCTTATGGTGCTTTAATGCTAGGGCATGGTCACGAAAAGATTACTGAAGCGATAACAAAGCAATTACACCAAAATGGAACTTGCCTTTTCGGAACGCCACATGAAGAGATAGGAAATTGCTTTTCTCCCAATGATGGCATAAAGTAATTCGGCAATGTGGAAATGTCAAACGAAGATCTGATTTTTTGTGATTTTTACGGAATTCGATGGTTCTTCTCGTCCCGGCGGTGGGCGCCTGATCCCCCCGCCGGGACGGGACAGACAAATCCCTCGCAATAGCCGCGAAAAGGGTATGAAACAGCCGAATCAGGGCGTGGAGATGCGTTGGCGCTCTGAAGATTTCAAAGCGCCATGAGAAACTCTTCTTCATTCACGTATTCCAAATCCAGCGCGGGCTGGACGGGCGGACCGGTGGCTTGCGGCGGCGCGCGCGATGCCGAACGGTGCCACATGCCGCAGTGCTTGAGGATGCGTTCGATGACATCGGACTGGTCGCGCTTTTCGATGAAGGCGACGATTCTCATTCGTCCGCCGCATTTTTGACAGAGCAGAGGATCGATCTCGTAGACCCGCTTGATCAACGCCGACCAGCGCATGCGGCACAGTTTGCGGTAAGGAGTGTCTTCGTCGTCGACAGCAATACCCTCCCCGGCGACCGTTTGGTCAGCTTCCGTCTTGACCCGCCGTCCCCGCGCTTTATTTGAGTACCAGCCGTAGTACCGTACCAACTGCTTGCCGGGATCGGGGATGTGCTGGGCAATCTCGGCGATGAAATCGAGCGGATCAAACACCTCGAAGTTCCGTGAAACGCCGCGCGGCAGTTTATCGTCGCCAAGCGCGGGAAACGGCTGGCAGTCCGCCTTTTCGGCGCGATAGACGACCTTGCCGTCGTCACTCACGGAAATAATGCGGTCGAGGCTGAACGGACAACGGATCATATAAGCGGCGACGCGCTGCAGTCCGGCGGTATCGCCGGCGTCGAGTGCGACACTCTTATCCACGCTGAATCCCGAGTGCCGCCACGAGCGCATCTTCTCGACGACGTCGGGGGTTATGCGCCTCTCGTCGAGCAGCAGCCGGAATATCTTCGCCTCCCAAATCTCCAGGAACGGCGTGCTTGAAAGATTGTCTGGAAGCGGGATGAAGGTGCCTTCCGGGTTGAATGCGCCATAGGTGATCAGAGCGTGTATATGCGGGTGCCAGTTCGACAGTTGCCCATGTGTCTGGATGGCCGCCACCATGCCGGGCACGACATCATCCCGGTCCAGGACGACACGGCAGACCTCCAGGATCGTCTCCCAGGCCAGCCGGGGCAGCTTGCCGAGCAGGTCGCGGTTGTAGCGAAAGTACAGACGAAACCGTTTAGGCATGGTGAAAACAAACTGGCGGTGCGGAACCGGCGCGCAGATGTTTTCGGCGATGTTGATCGAGGTGACCAGTGTACGTTTCTGGTGGCAGGACGGACAGATGCACCGCTGCTTGCAGGAGAACGCCACGAAGAACTCATGACGGCAGTCGGGGCACCGTACGCGGGCGAATCCTTCACGGGGGTCGCCACACTTCAGGTAGTCCAGGACTACCGTGCTGATCACCGGACGCCAAAACCCGTATCTGGCCTGAAAGCGCTCGGGATAGACCTGTTCGAACTCGTCGAAGTGCTTTTCGAACAGGCGATAGAGAACCGTCTCCCACGGTTTGCGCGGGCGATGGAAGCGAGCAGTATGGTCGGCGTCGTCGGTCATGCAGAGCACTCGCGATCAAGTTTTTCTTATTATAGCACACTTATATTAGCTTGTCAAGAAATGCTCTCCCCACGCCTGTCAGAATCATCGGGTCGGACCGGCGGTAGTTGTTCATTATCATATCCTTAACCTCCAGGAGAGGGAATTCACTTCCGGGACATGAACTCCGTCAGTGATCCGGAAGTGCGCTACAAAGAAACGGAGAAGGAATCTGACCTGATGCTCAAAGGTCAAGCTATGACGGCGGTGCTGCTGGGGAATATAGACCTTACCCAGAAGATCCTCGGTCTGTCAGTGCCTTTCACCGCCGTCCTAAGAGACCGTTCCGGTGAACCCATCCAGGAACCGCTTATAGGCGAGTTCGACATGCTGGTTGAGCGCGGTGACAGAACCGTCATCGTGGACTGGAAAGCCTCCGCTGCCCGCTGGTCTGAAAGCCGGGTGAAAAACTGCCTCCAGGCCACCTGCTATCTGTACGCTCTCGCCGAAGGCGATAAGCCGGA
>PUNP01000723.1 GCA_003551785.1 Candidatus Brocadiaceae bacterium
ACAGGTCACAACGTATCCCCTGATGAAAAAGGGATTGAGACTGGATGCTTGCTGATAGTTTCTTTCCAACTCTCGAGTCACAACGTATCCCCTGATGAAAAAGGGATTGAGACCTTCGAATGACCGCCTTCATCCCGTCACGGCTCATGTCACAACGTATCCCCTGATGAAAAAGGGATTGAGACTTAGCCCCCACTTGCCGCAGCTTTACACCAAACGGGCGTCACAACGTATCCCCTGATGAAAAAGGGATTGAGACACCAGCTTGCAAGACGGGCTTATGACCTCCACGCAGGCCGGGTCACAACGTATCCCCTGATGAAAAAGGGATTGAGGCGGCCGCAAAAAGGGTCGGGGAGATTTGCACAAATGTATTATTACAGTCGTTTTGCCAGCGTCCGTATCTGTTAATTTCAGATTATTACAGGAAAGAAATATTTGAATAAAAACAAAATTATAAGCTTTGTCGGGAAAAGACCTCCTGCTGTCGTTATGCCGATACATACGCTGCTCGAATCCGGTTCCCTGCAGGCCGGCAAACTCGAAATAAAGCTGGTCTCCACGCCATCCACTTTTGAAAAAGCCGCGCTGTGCCTGGACTGGCTGAAGAACCAGCACCCGGATCTGGAGCTCGCCCCAACAGTTTACTTTCAGGACAGCACCGCGTTCTGGAGTGAACTTGCCAAAAATGCAGATGATTTATATCTCAACGTCAATCCAGCGATGCAGTGGCAGGTTGCCCTAGCCTGCCTCAGACTGCCAAAAACAACCCTTTGCCTGGCGTCGGACCACACGCACTGCTATCTGTGGAAACTGACGGATGATATACAAAAGTGCTCAGAGACAGAACTACCGAATATCGGGCTGGAGAATCTTGTGGAGCTTTCCGAAGACATCTCGTTAGATATCCGCCCTTCCGAACGAAACAACCGCCTATCTCGAGAGGTCGCCGAGTGTCTGGATACTCTGAAATCAGACGAAAAAAAATTTCTCCTCAAACTCCCGGATAAAAATAATCACGTCCATCAGCGCATCAACGAACGCCTGATATGGGTCGATGAACGCAAGGGAAGACTCCGCCTTTTGCTGGATATGACAGAAGATAAGGACAACGGCGATCTTCTTGAAGACTTCCGACTTATAAATGCCGTCTTTCCACCACTTTATTACGAAATAACGATCGCATCTTATAATACAAAAATTATTAAAAGAGCCGAAGTCGAGGGACTGGACTGTATTCGGGTTACCAGAAATAAAAAATGGCATGGCGAAATTTCCGACTGGGTCAAAGGCCATCGGACAGTAAAACCAAAATCGGTAGTCCCTGAAAAGTCCCGCGCAAACCTGTCCATGTTTGATCTCAGTGGCTCAATAGGGAAAAGTCCACTTTTTGTTTGTATGGGAGACAACATAGAACCAACAATCAAAGCTATCCTTTCCCATACGGAAGCCGATTCCGTCGGCCTGTTCTACGACAAGGCATCGGCCAGGATAGACTCTCTGGCAACAAAACTCGCCCTGTTTGGTAAGTTTAAATATAAGAAAAAAATAACCCTGCTTCCTACCGATCACAAAGGCCATGGCATGCTGGAGAAGATATCTGAAATCGCTCCGAAATGCAAAACGTTTTCGGTAAATGTTACGCCTGGTACAAAGCTGCAGACCGTTGCCCTGGCTTCTGCGGCGAGGAATCATGCCGGCCCGGACAACACTTTCAGTATCTACAGGAATAATGCTTCGGGAACGGAAACTATAAGGCGCGTTGTGGATTCACAAGATTGCGCTGAGGTCGCCTCGCCGGATATGGAAGACCTGCTTGACTGTCTGATAGCTGATTTCAAACATGCAGGCCGGGAGGTTGAAACAGAAACGGAACGGATATTGTCGCTCGACCTCTGGGACAAAATTTTGTCAGATATTTCCGAGAACAAAATTCACCCGTTCGACAGTTTCGAAAACTTTCAGGTTATTAACGAAAGCTACCCCCTTGAAATCATGCCCGACAGCATGACAGTAAAAAGCGGCAACGATACGACTTTTCAGCTGAATGAAAATTTTTTCGGCAAGGATGGGGGCGGCACCTGGTGGGAAGCTGTTGTCGCACACGCAATAAAAAAAGCTCTCGGAGCAGAGGTCTATATGCAGCTTGAATGGGCCTGGCCCGGACGACCCAACAGCAAGGGCGTGCACTATGCAGAAATCGATGTGGTAACAACCTGCAGAAAACACATTCTTGCAATCTCTTGCAAGACGATGAAGCAGGGCGCCGATATTGCGGCTTATGCAATAAAGAGTGAAACTTCCAACAGGTTCGGCAGGTTTGCTATACCGCTCCTTGCGCTGCCGCACGAAGAAATCATGGGCGAAAATATTGCCGGTCAGGAGAAAGACGGCGTGACAGTGCTCACCCCGTCTCTTCTGACTGATGCCGACAATTTAAAAAAGACCGTTGAAAGCGTAATCATATCCCGAAGCACTACCCTGATCTGAATTCTTTTAAGCGCAATCAAGCTGATCGTCAAGTTTTTATATTGCCATCCTTAGTCGATTTATGAAATGCCAGTCAAACACTATCAAAAATACACTTCGTTCATAGGAGCGCGACTGACAGACCACTTCTTTTATGCTCCAGAATACCGCAGAATATGACATAACATGCTCGCTAAGGTTTGTCCGGCTTTTTTTTAGCGCACGAGCGGCAGACAGGATGCATATGGGGCGCTTCCCCGGGGCAACACTACGTGGCGGGTTTGGACATGCACTTAAAAAGACTGCCTGTGCGGCTGAGCAACAGAGCTGCGATAAGTGCATGCTGCAATCGCGTTGCGTATACTCTCGCATTTTCAATACTCCTGTGCCGGAAGACTCAAACATGATGAAGAAATATCCCTACGCCCCCCACCCTTTCATACTCCACCCTCCCCACGCCTCTACTGAAGTAGCAAAAGACGCCGACTTCGGATTCGGCATCACGCTTTTCGGCTCCGCCGCCGAAAATTGGCCCTATGTTATATTCGCATTCCGACAGCTCGGCCGTTTCGGACTCGGCCCTAAACGAGTGAAATTCAAAATATGTGAAGTAAGACAGATTTTTAACACCTCTGATGAAAATCGCACGCTGCTGCGCGGCACTGACGAAGTAGAGAACGAACCGCGCCCGGAATCTGTTGCGGTGGCGCCGGGTTCAGATACCGATCGTTCGAGTTCGATCACCGTGCACCTCCATACCCCGCTCCGGCTGAAATACGACGGTAAAATAGTCGGCAAAGCCGAACTCCAATTTCATAAACTACTCCCCGCTCTGCTTCGCCGGCTGTCGGCGCTGCTTTTCTTTCATTGCGGACAGGAGCTGGAACTTGACTATGCCTCTTTGGTTGAATGGGCGGAAAAGGATGTTGAGAAAAAAGAGGATAAAACCCGGTGGTGTGAGCTAAACAGGTTCTCCGGACGCCAAAAGCGCAGGATAAAAGGTGGCGGGCTCGTTGGGCAAGTCAAGTTCTGTGGCAAGGTCGACCGATATGTCCCTTTTTTGAAAGCAGGCACCCATACGGCGGTGGGTAAATGGACAGCGTTCGGGTTGGGTCAGTACGAGGTTATAATGTAATGAACTGCTTTTTTTCATGCTCATGGAAAAAGGTTTTTATGCAACCATGGGATGTTGGATCATTTCTCCACGCTATCCAGCCGGGTTCCTCCCGGAAATTGGCGAAGAAATTTCACCTGACAATATCAAAGGGTGGCGAATTTTGAGATTACGATGGAGTTACGGCACCGCCTGACGGGACGTTGTTTCAGAATTTCCGCGGCCAATCCCGAGTTTTCCCGGCAATAATACCGTCCTGCTTGGGGGTCTTTTTTTCTTTTCTTGCTCTCTCCATTCTTTGCCCACGCAGCCCTGCGTGGGGTCCCCGCATTTTTGCGGTCATAGAAGTTTTATTTCCTACCAGCAGACTTGTATGCGCAAGTCCTCAGGGCGTTCAACAGCTAACTGGGGAGCTTCCCAGTACTAAATATCCTGCATATTTCATAAACCAACGGCATTTTAATATAAAAGGCAGTTATATTTAATCTTACAAGCATATTTTGCAGCTTTTGAAAATCACACTCTATATTTTAGCTTCAAAAAAGGCGGTTTACCCTACTGGCGCATTCCCAGCGGCGCATCTGCTTCAGAAATCTTCACTTGCAGTATACGAATACAGCGGCGTTTAATTTCTTCGCAGCTGCGCCGCTGGGAATGCGTGAAATAAGCGGGATATGGGTACCTCGAGGAAAAGGACGGGGTATAAAACTAATTTTCATTTAACTGGCACGCTCTTTGCTTACTATTCTTAAGAGCCTGATAAATGATTTAATTGGGGAGATCAACAGAGATGAACGGTAAAAATGCACAGATTTGTCTGATAAAAACAGGGGCGGTTATTATCTTGACACTTTTGTTTTTTCTGACCGCCGGCTGCGGCGGGGCGTCGACCAGCAGGTCAAGAGAACGGGAATTGCAGCGTAAACTGGAGAGAACGGAGGATAGGCTGGAGGAGCGGGAAAAGACAATCGCGATCTTGCAAGAAAGACTGGCGGACGAAAACGATGACTTTTACGTCAAGGTCTCGGCCGTGCTGTCCGTTCTTGTGATCGTAGCGTTTTTTGCGGGTATTATTCTTGGATCAGGAGCGAAAAAAAATGCACAACGAGATAGAAAAGAACAAGGAGGCTGAGGAAGGAGTGAACAAAAAAACATCCCTCAAAAAATGGGTGGAATCCGCAGATGCCTCGCTGATGTTAAAGTGCCCTGATCCTCCTGAGCGCCCGGAAATCAATAGCGATTTAGAGGAGATGCCGGGATGGGAAAGAGGCGGAGAAGTCCTGATCTACTGGGTGAGGCGGTTCGAGTATTTTTTGTCACCCAGGGGCGGTCTGAGATATTTTTGGAAAATAATGATTTCGATAGGGATTATGCTGGCGACTCCTCTGATCATCTTGACTTTTCTTGCTCCGTTGTTAACCTTCTTAACCGGAGCGGCGGCCGCGAGCATGGAAGCATTGTATGTGGCGGCGCGAGCTTTTTTCCGTTCAACGGCCTATCTGCTGATAACAGCAGGAGTGCTGTATTGTGCTTATAAACTAATTATGCAACTGATAAAAGCAGAAAACACCAACCGCAAGGAAAGAAGAGACTACAAATAGTATAGCAAGCGGCACGCCTCCGATGATGGCAGTTGCTATCGGACATCCGAATTATTCCTGCAAGCTCATACGCGAGTGCGGAGAGTTTGTCCTGGCCTACCCCTCCACCGAAGTGCAAAAACAGGTCACGTTCTGCGGCT
>PUNP01000465.1 GCA_003551785.1 Candidatus Brocadiaceae bacterium
GCGGGCTGGGGCGGACCTCCATATCGCGGCGGAAGGCATAGAACCGGCCGGTATAGCGTCCGTCTATCAGCATGACGGCGCGACGCACAACGTGGCTGCTGACCGATTGCCACTGCGACTCGCCGTAGTAAGTTTCTCTGTTCGCACCCTCTTCCCGTTCGGCTCTTTTCGCCGGACGCAGTATATCGCGTAACTCGCCCGTGGTCATCTGCCTCACGCGGCTGCGCGGGTTGACGACAACGGCGGTCCTGGCCTGTCCCACTAAAAATTTTTCATACGGCTTGCTCTCAGCCTCTTCTTCTGTCTCCGGGTAGATGTCGATCGGCTCGTAATGGATCAGGACATCGGCCTCATTGCTTGCAAACCGCTCGGTGCAGTTATGGTCCGCCCACCTCTCAAGGGTAAAACTTTCCACCGGCACATCGCGCTCCCGGCAGAACTGTCGCAGCATCTTTTGCACGATCGGAAGTCCCCATTGGTGCCCGCCGGCTATGCGCACGGGGTGCCGGGAGGCGTGTTCGCTTGCCAGGCACGTAGCCGCTGTAAGAAACAGCAACATGGTCGCTATGACCTTCACTGCAACGTTTTTGCTTTTATGATAACGATTCATCTTTTACTATCCTCCCGGGTAGTATTGAGCGTTTCGAGTTTAGCAAATCATGAAAATTTACTCCTTTCCCATCGCTCAGCTTGCCGCAAACACCAGGTCAGTTATCCGATCCTGTCCCATAACGGGTATAACAAACAGCAGCACCGCCAGCAGCAGAAATACCACACCAAGCACCAGCTTGGAGGCAAAAAGATGACGGCGGAAAAATGCCGAAAGCCGCGCGCTCCGCACGCCGCAATAAACTGAAAAAAAAATGAATACGAGCGGCAGTATAAATGCCAGATTATACACCAGGAGCCATCCGTAGGGGGTGGCTCCGAACCCTCCGGCCTGTGCCGCCCACGACAGCAGCACCACGATAGGGATCAGCATCATCCCCGTGCACGGCAATTCCACTGCCGCCACCACTGCACCCAGCCCCAGCATCCCACCAACGCTCAGTCCCTGACGCGCCCTGCCCCTTATCCGGCGACGGAGATAGCTCTTCAGTCCCTTCGGCAGTCCAAGACGCAACATCCCCGCACCACCGCTTCGCACCGCCATCGCGTCACGAAAACTCATCACCGATACAAAAAGCACCAGCAAGCCCGTCACCAGCATCAATGTGTAGGACATCCACGTGCTGAACGCAGCGCCCACCATCAGCACCCGAAGCAATCCTGCGCTCAGAGCCATGTAAGTCAAAAACACCGCACTCATGAACGTAATGCCCGCCCGGAATATTTGCCGGCGCGACTTACCCATATGGGTAAGATAAGCGATGAAGAATATAATGACGGTGAATGCGCATGGATTGAATATGCCGTCCGCCAATCCGCCGGCTATCACCGCCCCGACGGTCAGCTCACGGAACCGCTGCTCGAGCGTTCTCCGCCCGGCAGCAGCGCCGCTCCCTTCAAAAACCGCCTCAGGCGACGGCGCGCCTGCTGCGCGCAACACGAGCTGCTCCACCATATCTTCGTTAATTTCATCTCGAACCAGCGCTTTAACGGAAGAAACGAGTGCGGGTGCTGCGATCCGCTCGCCCAGCCCCAGCTGCTCCAGGTAGATCAGACTCATCTCCGCGCCGCACGGATCGTCCACATACACCTTGCGCACGTCAACTTCTACTCCGCCGGCCTGCTTCTCGGCGATCTCGCCGAGTATCGCCTCGGCCCGGCGGCAGTCGGCGCAGTGGTGTTTGGTAAAAAAAGTCAGCAGCGCACGCCCCTCCGCGGCCGTTCGGATGCCTGCCGTCTCCTCTCGTTCTTCTTTTTCTCCCGAAGCGCTTACGTGACGCTGCTCTATCGGCTTGACGTCCGCAAAACCACGTCCGTGCAGCCCGACGGGCGACTCCCGGCCGACAGCGGAGGCTATCATCCCGGCCAGCGATTCCTCGGTAATCTCCTCGTGACCAGCGCCTTATCGGCCGAAAAAAGCGCGGGCGCTATCCGGCGCTGCTCCCGCGGCACATCCAGCGCCCGGCACAGCATCTCGTTGAGCCGCAGCGCCGTCGGATCGTCAAGGTCGTAGTAGTTTATCTTTACCTTACCAGGACCGTCGTGTCGGTAAGCACTGATCAGTTCCTCCACCCGCTCGCAGTCCGGGCAGTGCTCGACGGAGAAAAAGGCGAGCCGGGTGATCGGCTCTCCCGTGCCGCCGGCGGTCTCCGGCTGGCTGCCGAACGCCGGCTGTACGCTACGCGCCAGGCCGGCAAGGCTGATTGCCACCGCCGCTACACCAAAAAATATTCCACCCTGATACATTCTCATCGGTATTTTTCTCAAAAAAACGCGAAAAGCCCCTCTCACCCGACGATCGCCCCCGAGCGGTGAACCGCAGAGATGTCACTCGGATGATTTGTCGGTCTCTGTTCTTTGCAATCGGCGCACGACTTCATCAGTTATGCGTTTTTCCAGCAGGCGCAGCTCGTCCTCACTGCAGGCCCTTGCCGCCGCCCATCTTCGAAGTAATTTGTTTAGCTTATCTTTCATACATACTGGTTTTGCTATCAAGCGTTTGCTGTGATATTCCTCTATATAATTAGACGACCAAAACGGAAAAATCTTTGAAAAATTTCAGGCAGTTTCTTAAACGGATACCCCGGCGCTGTCCCGGATAATCTCGTTGGGTGCATTTTAAATCCCGCCGGAAGGCTTGCTGCGATGCCGATTAAAGTTCTGCTCACCCAGCGTCTGCATACGGAGCGTTCGACCCCGTTCGAGAACGTACCCATTATTCCTCAAACTTGATGGTTACCAAAAATCGCGTGCAAAAGGTGTTTCGAGGTCATAAAAGCCTTATAACAATAACATCCAATCACTTATCGAGGGCCGCCCCCGGAACCTACCGAAACCATCCAAATTACCCGGAACCCTGGGCCCGTCCACCACTCCCTTGAGGCAGACGATCATTAATCATCAACGCCTTTTATTTTTTCTAAATGCTTTTCTGGATTAAAATCTATATACTGATGCCACCTTTCCTTTTCCCTGCCTTTGTTTTCTATACTCTTCAAAAAGTGATGTTCAGCTTCATCATATTGCTTTTGAGATTTAAGTATTAGTCCGTTGATAAACAAGGCCATTGCATCGGTTGGTAAGTTTTGTAAAACTTTCTCAATTCGTGAAGAAGCAACTTTAATATCATTTTCTACATAATCCAAATATGCGAGGTCACGATTAATACGCCAATGAAGCGCTTTGTCTGGACATAACAATGATACTGCTTTTATAAAATACCATCTGCTATCTTTTAACTGCTCATTCATTAAATGCAGTTTGCCCAATTTGTAATAAGCTAAAGGAAGGTCGGGATCCTTTCGTATAGCGTTTTGATATATATTTACCTCTCCATCAAAATTCCCTTTTAAATAATATATTCTTGCCATCGTGAAAAAATAAGCGTTTATCACTGAATGAGAAAAGGGTTTATCGGCTTCACGCAATTCGCTATCCATATTGAACCCCTTGATGGCATAGAGCAATGCAACGTCATAGTAATCTTCAAGTTCCATCATAGTAATAGAATATGATATACCCCCATAAATCCTCGCCACAAGCGAGGCTACTTCCCGGTTCCAAGGCTGTAATCTATAAGCATATTTTGCGTAATTAAGCGCTTTTTTAGCTACCAATATTCTATCCTCTCCGTTCAATATATCTCCGCTCTGCGATTTTGCTTCTAAACGTTTACCCCTTCGGGCCAAATACCTTACTGTTCCTTCGTAAGTAATAAATAAGCACATCACAATAAAAATTGCCCAAAACCATTTTCTTTTCCCAATTTTTATATCCATTTGTTGTTTGCTCTTATTAAGGGCACTCAGCCTTACATGAATAAGGAGATTGCGTTATTACTCTATCCCATCGAAGTTCGTATTCAGCCCACCATAAAAGTCCGCTAATCCTTACTTTTCTGGGCACATAATGCCAGACAAAAAACCAGCATTCGCAATTTGCATCGGGGCCTGTAACAAGATAATGTTGTTCTTGCCATCCACTGGGCAAATTCCAAGAAGAAGGCAAAGTTGTTGCCGGTATTTGCAAATCATAAAGTTCCATGCTTCCAGAGCGTGCAAATCCATCTATGCCTTGTTGAACTTGAACAGCACGACAACTTCCTATTCTTCTTGCGGCGTGCTCCATTGCACTCTGGAAAACATCATAGAAAACTTGAGCTGGCCAAGATGGATCAATTATTTGCCAGAACAAACCTGAAGGATCCGATTTAATTGTCGGCCTCCCCCCCACAAACTCATACAAATTCCACCCGTCCACATACCCAAGCGGGTCGCGCTGGAGGAAACGCCCCAGCTCCGCACTCATCATTCGGTTGCGGTAGTAATACAGCCCCGTCTCCGGGTCAAAACGCCGGCCCTGGAACATGTACACGTTTCCGACGGCGCTTTTGGGGATTTCCTGATCGTTTGGGTCGAGGATGGTAACCTCGCCGTAAGCCGAATACCAATAACGCTCAACGACAGTACCGTTACCGTCCGTCAGCGCCCGGACGTTGTAGAGGTTGTTGGTGTGGTAGTAATACGTATTTCCGCCCGCGGTAAGCGTGATTGGCTCGTCGATGTAGTTTCCATAGGTGTAGGTAGCGGTGACAGTATCATGATCGTCGCGCTCTTCAACAACCTGCCAGCCGTCATAAACATACTGTGTGGTGCCGTTAAGATTGCCGCTGTTCTCAACTATACGTTTTACTCGCCGATTTTCAGTATCGTAGCGGTAGGTGGCGATGGTTTCTCCGGTATCCTTATCCGCTACCTCCACCAGCCTGTTGAACGCATCGTAAACATACTCGTGTTCGTGATCCTCGATCAGGTTGCCGTTGTCATCGTAGATAAGACCGGTCGTGATCTCGTTATCACGATGGATCAGTTCGTTGACGGCGTTGTGCTGGCGCAGTTCCGTCACGCCATTGTAAGAAGTTTCGTCCCAGTTGCCCACCGGATCGAGGTTCCAGCTCTGGTCGGTCACAGAATTAATGATTTCATCCTTTTCAGCATTCAGCTCACCCCGCTCCCAGGAGGTCAGGCGGTCAAGCTCATCGTACTCGTAAAGCTCGCTGTCTTGCGGGCGGCGCAGGTCTTCCTGGAAGAGTTTGTTGCCCATACCGTCGTAATCATAAGAGAAACCGGCTATTAACTCATTATCTTTAGTATCCTCCCGCTGCGTTATCCTATGAAGCA
>PUNP01000910.1 GCA_003551785.1 Candidatus Brocadiaceae bacterium
GCAGCTTACAGCTCTGGCTGACGTTGGAGAGTCCCAGAATAAATTTAGGCGGCGGGTCGCTGAGCACCTGGAGCTGGCGAATAGTTTCCATAACAGCTATCGGTTGTTTCGGAGCGACATTAACGGGTAATATGACGGGATCAATGAAGAGATTTGGGATTTCAAGCCCGTATTCCATTGCTTTAGTCACGATAGCAGCGCCCATCGCTACTCGGGTGTCGGTATCGCTGGGCACACCACTTTTGTCGATAGTCAGGGCGATGAGCTGGGAATTGTATTCCCGTGCCAATGGCATGTATTTATCAAGTTCCTCCTCGGTTGCTTTTGAAGAATTGATAATAGTCGGGTTATCAGACGCCTTAATAGCTTCGGTCATAACGTCGAATTTGGTCGTATCGATGCTGAGAGGCAATTCCGTCACCTGCTGAACCGTTTCGATCAGCCAAAGCATATTATCCATAGCTTTTCCTTTGGCAGTACCGACATTAATATCCAATGCATCAGCTCCGCATTTGATCTTTTTGCGGGCGACATGATGAATAATTTCCGCATCCCGGTTTTCTATTCCCCTTTTAACATCACTGAACATACCGTTTATCCGCTCACCTATGACAAACATAAAATACCTCCCTAAGAAAAAGATTATTAATCTTCAGGCAATACATTATACTAAAAAATTCCAGCCATATTTGTGAATACTGCTGCGATTGTGTTCTGCTGAAAATGCCCACAGAAAAAAATCACACTGCCGTCTTATGCTTTAAGCATCTTTCCTACCGCTTCACGGGCCTGGGAGAGTGCTTCGGGGTTGCGCAAAACGCACAGTGCGGCCCCTGCTTCAACAAGCCCTATTGCTGTTGCAGCCTCCCAGAGGGGAGCTCTTATATCCTGACGGCCCCATTCGGGATACTCTTCTTCGCCCGCGTTAGCTTCCTTGACCCGCCCCGTCTGCTCGCCTATGTTAACGATAACTGGCTGCTGAAGCAGCTTATCGCCGTTGAGAGCAGCGTTTCTAGCCCGCTCCATCACCGAATAGATATAGATCATCCCGAAACCGAGTGCACCGGTTGTCGGATGCATAACGATATTCTCCAGCGGGTAACCGACATCCCGGATCAGGATATTGACCTGTTTGGCTAAATTGATATCCGAAGGCGATTCAGCAACTAATTTATGGCCGTCAGCCATACATGAGGCGGCAAGCGTACGGTAATCATCCTCCTTGGCGCTGGCTATCAGGCAGTTCTCACCGGCGGCAGCCTGGGAACATTTCGGAAGGACGACGTCATCGACTTCCGCAGCATCAACACCCCAGATAATCAGCGGCAGTCCGCAGTTTTCCAGAACCCTCCTGACATCATCAGCGCATTCATCAGCGGACCGCCCGATGTCAGGGTGCGCCGCATCCAGCTTCAGGCACACAGCATCTGCGCCCCATTCTTCACATTTTGCGGCCCACTTGCCGACATCATCCGCGAGGTCTCCGACATGCTTAACCTCCTCCTTTATCCACCCGTCGATCCCCCCATTAGTTATTTGCATCGCAAAAGCCGGCGAATTCGGTATATCTGCTTCCCAGCCGGCAAGTGGCAGCCCCGTATCGCCACCGATAGACAAAACACTCGTGCGCGTGCCGCCGTCATCCGACTGCGCTCCAATATCCACGGTATTAATTGCACCGCTGAACTTCTCCGTCACTTCAGGGATAGACATAATGCACCTCCGATAATTAAGAGTCAGGCACCCGATGCACGGTACCGTGCCTGTGCCAGAATATTACGAATCCAATTCAAATAGGTTTTCTGAGCAATTTAGAATAATAAGCCGAATCATATGACGTATAGGACTTATGTAACGAAAACATGTAAATATTAATTAACATTTTCCTCGTTCTGTGTTGATGCGAATTCCTCGGCCCTGGTATGCGGCAAAAACTTAGCCGCCATGAACTGTTCCATATAGTCCGGATGTGTTGACAGTTCAAAATATGTTGTGTTTTTTGCCAGCCGGCGGGCCAGTTCAAACTGCCTTATGTCACCAGCCGCTTTAATGACTCCATTGAGGGATGTATTGCCAACGAACTCGATTTTATCTCTGTCAACATCCGGCAAGAGTCCTATATTAACGGCATTATCCTTATTGACTTTTTCGCCGAACGAGCCGGCAAGCATAATTTTAGCCAGATGGTCCCATTGCAACCCCATGCTCTGCAGCAGTATTTGGGCGGCCGCATATATAGCGGCTTTGGCCCGTATCAGATTATCTATATCGGCCTGCGTCACCACGATTTCACGGGCCACATCGGCGTATCCGTACCGGGCGACGATGCAGCCGGACTCATCACTGGCATTCACTGTCACGTAGTCGGAATTACGCGCCAGATGACCGCTTTTATTGACAATTCCCTGCTGGAGCATGACGGCCAGGAGGTCGATATATCCGCTGCCGCACATACCGATAGCCGGTTTATCGTCGATCGTTTTCCATTTAAGCCCGTTATCCCACCAGACGGATTCGATAGCGCCCGGCATAGCGCGAGTTCCGGAATCGCCGGCTTCCCCCTCGAACGCGGGCCCTGCGGATGCGCTGCAGCAGACGATAAATTCTTTTGACCCCAGCACGATTTCGCCGTTAGTACCCATATCCACGAGCATCACGACATCCTCCTTGACATCAATACGGGTATCGAGCGCTCCGGCGGTTAAATCCGCGCCCACAAACCCGCTGATAGCCGGCAGCGCAAACACCCGACCGTTATGATGTATGTCCAGTCCGACTTCCTGCGCCTGCATGACGGGCAGTGTATAGCATGCGCCCGTATAAGGTTCACGTCGTATCCAAAACGGCGAAATACCAGCAAAAAGGTGCATCATGGTCGTATTACCAGCCACAGCACACCCCCATATGTCATTTTTATCGATATTATATTTTTCGATCAGTGCGTTCAAAAGCCGGTTGATGTCACCTATTACAGCCCCTTGCAGCCGTGCGATTCCGCCTTTATGCTTCTCGCAATAAACAATTCGCGAAATGATGTCGGGACCGTAGGCGACCTGACTGTTATAGCAGGAGGCAGTAAAGCGTCTCCTGCCGGACGTTAACAGTTCGGCTTTAATAGCGGTAGTGCCAATGTCGACGGCAAGCATAATCGGCGGCTCCCCCCCGCTCCTTATCTCCAATACCTCCTTACCGGCATCCGTCGCGGCGATGATAAGCTCCGGCTGCCAGTCGGAATCCCTGACTTTTTCAGGCAGATGCCGCATCACACCGGCATTAGCGGTGATGATAGTGTCGGTGCCGTACCTATCAGGGTCATGTTCGGCAAGCGCACGGGAAATCCTATCGAAGTCACAGACATTATCATCGAGAGACGGCTGGTCGAGGTTCAGCTTCACAGAATGAATCAAGGCGTTCTTCGATAGCCTGTCATCAGTACGGACATCCGCTTGAGCGACAGTAACGTTATCTTCCACGTCACGGCTCAATTCAGGCAGGGAAACGGTAACGTCCGATTCGAGGACGATAGTGCGGCAAGCGAGTTTTTGCGAGTCTTTGAGTCCGAACCGACCGTCGTCGCCATGAACCTGCCCGCTGAGAATTTCAACGAGGCAGCGTCCGCAGACGCCTTTGCCGCTGCAATCGTTTCTGATGCGCACCCCGGCCTCACGCGCGGCATCGAGCAATGTAGTGCCCGGCTGTGCGTTCACGGACTTATCGTCGGGTTTGAAAATTATCTCAGGCATAAGAGGTTAAAACTGTAAGAGAGAAATAATTAAAAATATGTGATTGACTATGCAGAATACTTAAGCATTTCCAGAAACTTTGCTCTGAAAACGGGCGCCTGACGGCACAGTGCCGCACATCGACGAAATTAAAGGAAAATCTGTCGTAAGTCGTTAGTCGTAAGTCGTTAGTCGTATGATCCAAAATCATCAAACGCCACAGACAGGAATGTCTGTGCTACTCAAAACCAAAAAAATGTTAATGAGCTAATGCCAAGCCCCTATCCCACAAACTGTTTCCATTCATTTTTCAGGTATTTGGGCAGTCCGGAGGCTTCTTTCGGGCCGACGAGCACTTCGCATCCGCCCTCTTCTTCGAGTTCGCCGCTTATCACGGCGACGAGCCCGGGTATTACGGGTTTTCTGTAGCTTTCCTGCAGGATATCGAGTGCCTCTGTTTTCTTGAACGCATCGACGATCTGTTCAGCTCCGAACTTATCCGCAGCCCAGGCGGTCAGCACGCTGGTGCCCTCGGTATCGACGGCCAGGATACGTGCAGGTACACGGGAAGATTCTACCTCACTCAGCACACTGTAGTAGGTTAATGAGAAATTGGTGGTCACCAACAGCGGAGCAGTTTCATCCGGTTCATTAACTTCATAAAGCTTGGGTTCGACCTGCACGGGCACCTGCGGGTCGATATAAATGCTCTGTCGCATCGTCAGGACAGGCAGTACGTATTCCGGAGAATCGACGGTGAGTACGACGATCCCGGCGTATTTTGCGACATAATGGCAAGCTTCAAGCGACTGCTGGGCGGGGTCATCGGCCCAGGCCCTGACCAGCACGGGATAGCCGAGCGGACGATGCGTTTTCCTGATAGCGGCACGTCGTGCCAGCGTCAAAAATTCAAGTGCACCGGCGGGGTCGGTTTGTCCAGGACAAAGCACTATCTCTTCCACCCCGGCATCCTTAGCTTTCTGTGACATCTCGTCGCAGGTCTCCAGAGAACCTTCCACAACGAGCGGCAGGCTGTTGTCAGCGGCTGCGGCGATAATCTGATCATCGACACCACCTTCGAGCCACAGCAACGGGCGCATCGATGCCAGCGAAGCGGCGGCGGAGCACAGGGGTTCAGCGGACTCGCCGATCAGAATAAGCGGCATAGCGAGCTTATCGTTCAGTTTCTGTGCTGCAGCTTCCAGCGTATCAGCACTGCCTGATTTACAATAAAGGGCGACGGTATCGACGCCTATTTCCTCACCGATACGTTCGAAATGCAATTGAGCTATTTTTTCGGCTTTATCCTCCACATCTTCATCATCATTGACGAGTACCGCGATGCCGGGAGGATGATGGAATTTTTCATCATGCCGGAACATAACCGTTTCGTTACCTATCTGAAGTTTGCTATCGCCGGCGCCGACGGTCACCAATTTCTGCGGCGGTGCGGCGGCGGAGCCGAGTTCATTTTTAGCATCGTCCGACACATGCGGACAGTCATCGACGGCGGCCTGCTTGGAGGCAACCTTCATAGCAAAAGCGAGGCACGTAGGAACTCCA
>PUNP01000595.1 GCA_003551785.1 Candidatus Brocadiaceae bacterium
CATGCGGAGTGGTCACCGGCGTGAAGGAGCCTTTTCCGCTCGTCCGCGTCGGCACAAGCCAGGGAAAGATGCAGCCGTCGTCCGGCCTCGGATCGGGATAGGTGAACTGTTCCCGTGTGAGTATGTTGAGCATCAGCTTGTGCCATAGCGAGGCTTCCTGGTCGTGGGGCAGGACCAGGGTGGTCAGTGGCCCCCCGCCACGCAGCCCAACGCGATAGCCGGTGCCACCGGCCGGACCAGTGAGTTGCATGGTGAGCAGGGCGAGGCCGGCGCAATGGGGACACATCTCCTCGCCCACGCCACGCTTTACGAAGTGATCGGTGTTCTGTTTCAGGCCCTGTTCGCCGGGAGCCTCGATGAGGAGACCTGCGACCGAGACCGTTTTGGCCTGTTCCATCGGATCCAGGTCCTGCATGAAGCGGGGACCGTCGCTGAACAGTTCGAATGTTCCGGCATACGGGGCGAACCGCGCCTGCAGGTCGTCCTTCGATGGCAGTTCCATCCACATCTGCAGCCACTGCTTGCGGCTGGCCGGAGCGCTGGCGGTCTGCAGCAACCCGATCAGGAACTGCCAGGCCGACCCCTGAAAATCCGCGCGGGGCAGTGCAAGGTCAACGAGTTCCGGGTTGGCCACAGCCGCGGGCGGGCCGTATTCCACCCCGCCATCGCGCCGCCGAAACGGCAGCCAGGGGTCGTTAATCAGGTTCATTTGGCGTTTCTCCCGTAATCTTGCCGAAGCTGAGCCAGGCGTTTGTCTCGGCGGGCGACTCGGCCATCCGGGTTGACCAGGCGGAGGCACTCCGGCGGAAGGTCATACTCATCGGCAATCTTGCGCCTGAGGGTTTCCAGTCGGCAGTCCCCGCGGGTTGAGCGACACTGCACCTTGGCTGTGCGTGGGTGGTTCTCTCTCGGCATCTCTTTTCCCCTCGAAATTCCATGGGCTCACTCAGAGCGTAACCACCTCCCGCATCGAAGTCAAAGGTTAGTGGGATTGTAGAGGCGCCTATGCATCCGAAATGCTACACTGCCCGCGCGTTCCTCGCCTTTGCGAGGCTGAACCCGTTAGCGGGATGGTTTATCCGTGAGGGTTGTGACGTTCCCCGCCGTTTGCGGGGAAAACCACGCCAAAATCCGCGTCATACGTAGCTTCATCGTGTTCATCCGGTTTCCAGAGCTGCGTGTCGCGGAGAAAGCGGTGCATTTCCCGCAGGCGGTCCGCCTGCGTTTCCAGTGCCTGTGGCAGGGGCGGCAGTCGGCGTGCCTGACTTTCCCGCAGCTGTACCGTGCTCATGGCCCATGGGTGTCGCTCGTGCTCGTGCAGCGGTAACAGGCGGCCATCAGTCTCCTTCACCAGGGCGACAGAAATGGTCTTCTCGTTACTGAGTCGTGTACCCAGTTCCTGGTCGTCGTCCCAACCGGCTCCGTCGAGCTGGATCTGGTATCCCTGTTCCGGCTGGAGTGCATTGAAGCGGGCCACCGACCGGGCGACGTTCTGCTCGGCGTAGTCCTTGTAGTGAGTGTCCTGGAGGCCTTCCGGGAGCACGTGGGTGTCGCCGTGGACGGCCTCGAGGAGGGTCCGCGCCCGCTCGGGAAGGCGGATGGCCCCTTCTTCGCGCAGGATGCGGCAGGTATTCCAGAGCTGTGCGGTGTCGGGGTAGACGTAGCCGGTGCCGCGCAATGGCGGTGGCAGCCAGTCCGGATCCGGGGAGTCGGTCCATTCCGGAGCCAGCACGTGGAGGGTTGGGGCCGCGCGATCCTCTCCGGCCGGAGCGTGATCCACACGGTTGCCCCGGGTATCGCGCCGGTGTCGTTGGAGCCGGCCGGCGCGCTGGATGACGAGGTCGATCGGGGCCAGGTCGGTGACCAGGACATCGAAATCCAGGTCCAGGCTTTGTTCGACCACTTGCGTGGCGACCAGCACCTGGCCCTGCCTGTCTGCGGCCGTGGAGTCGGAGCCGAAGCGCTGCAGGGCAGCGTTTTCGATGCGCTGGCGATCCGCCATCGTGAAGCGGGCATGGAACAGCATGGCCTGTTCCGGCGACGCGAGTTGTTCGCTCACCTGCTGGTAGGCCGCGATGGCATCGTCCACGGTATTGCGGATCCAGCATGCGCAGCGGCCTTCGCGGGCGGCATCGAGTACGAGGTCCAGGGCCTCTTCGGTGGTGTGGACGAATTCCACCGGCAGGTTGCGACCACTGAAGTGGCTGGCTGCCAGCGGTGTTTCGTCGACTTCAGCGCCCTGCACGTGGGTGGCCAGCGGAAAGCTGTCGTTGTTCAGGGTTCCAGCGGTGTTTTCACCGCGGCCTTGCTGCCAGGCACCAACGAGGTCCTCCCGCAAGATCCTCGGCATGGTGGCGGAGAGCAGGATGGCCGACCCGCCCTGTCGCGCGTGGGCGTCCAGCAAGGCCTTGAGCAGATGGCTGGTATAGGTGTCGTAGGCATGGACTTCGTCGACGATCAGCACCTTCCTGGCGAGCCCGAGCAGGCGGAGGGGCTGATGCTTGCGCGGGAGGACAGCGAGCAGGGCCTGGTCGATGGTGCCCACGCCCACCTCGGCCAGCAAGGCCTTCTTGCGGTTGTCGGCGAGCCACGCGCGGCAGGCGCTGCCTGCGCTGTCTTCGGTGCGTGTGTAAGGGGCATCGTAGCTGGTGGAGAGAACAACGGATTGCCGGAAGGCTTCGTTCAGGTCCCGTGCGCCGTGTGCAAGGATCAGTGAGGGCTCGGCATCAGGCGAATAGAGACGGCGATAGTAGCCACCCAGGCGCCGGTACATGGCGTTGGAAGTCGCCATGGTGGGCAGGCCGAAGTAGAGGCCCTCGTGCTGACATTCTGCGAGCAGACGGTGCGCCAGGGTCAGGGCGGCTTCGGTTTTGCCGGCACCGGAAATATCCTCCAGAAGAAACAACTGAGGAGCTTCGGCGAGCGGTACCGTCTCGGCCCAGGCCTGGAGGGGAGTGGGCCGGAATCCGAAGGCCGACGTAAAGCCGGGGTAGGAAACCGGGTGTGGGTGATGAAGGAGGCCCGTTTCTGCCAGGGCCCGGCGGGCTCGTGGCAGGGCCGTTTCATCCCAGTATTGTTCCAGCGGTGCCGGTTCGGCCTGATAGGCAAAGATATCCGCATTCGAACCCAGCCAGTCGGCGAGCACGGCCAGGCCGGCGATCTGCCAGCTTGCGGGCGCCAGAACCTCTTTGCGCCATGCTTCGTCACCGAGCAGTTCGCTAGGCCATGCGGGCTGCAGCAGGCCTTCCGTAGCTCGCGCAAAGGCTGCCAGGGCTCGCAGATCCTCCTCCAGGAAGGCCGCGTTGAGCGGTGCGCCGCCACGCTGGACCGGCTTGCCGTGGTGTCCGAAGAAACAGCCCATCCACAGGCTCAATGCGTCTTCCTCGTCCATCAAGTCCAGCCTCGATGCCCCGGCTTGCTGGCGTTCATGCAACCTTGGGATCAGCAGCTTTTCATACCAGGCCTGCGCCCCGAGACTGTCGTGCCTTTCCCTGTAAGGCAGCGCGGCAGGCTGAACCAGGAACGGAAGTGGTGGGCTAGCGAGCCCCTGAAAGGAACGGGCGAACTTTCCCAGATCGTGAAGGGCGAGGGAGTAAACGAAGAAAGAAACCAGCGTCTCCGCATCCATGTGCAGGCTGTCCGCCAGCAACTTGGTTCGGACCGGAGAAGCGTGCAGCAGCACGTGGCCAACTGCTGCAACGTCCAGGGCGTGAAACGGTAACAGGTGACAGGGGGCGTCTCTTGCAAACTTGTTGTCGGCTTTACCCCAATATCGAAAGAAGGCAGGAATATCTGACGCATTGGTGGCCATTTTTCCGGGACTTTGTTCCATAAGCCTTGTTCGTCGCCCGATTTTTCGCCACCTTGCCACCCTTGCACCGGATATTCTATCCGCGAAGTGAAATCGTTTTGGCGGGATGAGTCTCCAGGCGACCCGGGTCGACACGTTTCTGCGTGGGCTGATCCAGCTCGGGCCGGACGTGAGCGCACTGGTGGGCCGCGCCGAGGCCTTGGTGACCCGTGTGGCCGGCGGTCTCGCGCACTGGGCGCGGCAGATCGAGATCGAGCCCTTCCTGCTGCGGGTGGTAGGCACCGCCGGTTCCGGCAAGACGCAGCTCGCGCTGAAGGAGTTTGAGGCGACGATCGAGGCGGGCGGTCGACCTCTTTATGTCTGCTTCAATCGCCCACTCGCGGACCACTTCGCGCAGATCGCGCCGCGCGGCGGCGTGGCCGCCACCCTGCACATGCTCTGCGACCGATTCCTGCGCGAGCACGGCATCACCCCGGACTTTCACCGGCCGCAGGCGTTCGACCGACTGGTGGAGGAGGCGGCGGCGCTGCCGATCCGCCCGGACTGGCAGTTCGATAGTGTGATCGTCGACGAGGGCCAGGACTTCCGCGGGGAATGGCGGGACCTGGTGTTCTGCCACGCACACGAGAACGCCCGCATCCTCTGGCTCGAGGACCCGATGCAGAACCTCTACGACCTGCCGGAGGTGCCGCTGCCGGGCTGGGTGCGCCTGCGCGCGAACAGAAACTACCGCAGCCCGCGGGGCGTGGTGCAACTCCTCTCGGAACTGCTGCCCGAAGGGCAGGCGATCGAGCCCGCCGGCCCGTTTCTCGAGGCCGATGTCGAGGTGCTGACCTACGCCGACGGCGCCGGTCTGGCCGCGGAGGTGAAGGAGGGTCTCCGCCAATGCCAGGCCGCCGGCTACCGGCCCGAGGACATCGCGATCGTGAGCTTCCGCGCTGTTCCCCTACACCCAGCTTGGCCGGCATACCCTGCGCACGTTCACCGGCGAGTACGACCTGCTCGGGGATTCGCAGTACAGCGACGGCAGGGTATTGCTGGAGACGGTCTACCGCTTCAAGGGACAGGCGGCGCCGGCGATCATCTTTGCCGAACTCGACTTCGAAACGCTGGACGACAAGACCCTGCGCAAGCTCTTCGTGGGGATGACCCGGGCGCGGCTGAAGCTGATCCTGGTGGTGTCCGAGCGGGCGGCGAGGGTGCTCCAGGGGGCGCTGCGAGGGAACTAGCAGGCCGATCGAATGACCTATGGCGGCTCTCGACGACGAAACCCGGCGGCATCCATGTTCACGAGGAGGGCCCGAGACGAGCACCCGACGCCTCGGCGCGGTCCCCGTCGATCAGGCGTTCGATCCTTATTCCCGCAATCGCTCGGTCAGCAGGCGGAATTCCTGTCGAATTTCCTCGTTCTGGAACTCGGCCGTGTCCGGCACCTGCAGGTCGGAGAGGGTGTCGAAGGTAC
>PUNP01000853.1 GCA_003551785.1 Candidatus Brocadiaceae bacterium
CTGCGTCATTTCCGGTATTATGAGCTTCTATTCCGTCAACCCCAAGATCAAGCATTGCCTCAATCTGTTTCCAGACATCGTTTTCACTCCAACCTCCCCGGCTCGGTTTGGTCAGCCAGAAGGGGTGGGCCATAAAAGTCGAGGCACGGTCCTGATCGAGTATTTTGAGGACATCTTTGACGGACAGCACTTCTTCACATTGATACTCGGGGTGATATTCCGACGAGGCTTCTATTGCTTGTTCCTGCAAGACCTGAACCGCCGGCTTATCCTTTGCATAACCATCTTCGCGCAGTATTCTGCGGATAGCCCAGCTTGAATATCTGCCGGGATAACGGTTTTCGATTTCCCTACGTGTCAGCGGGATATCCATACGTTCGAGGCCATCGAGAAATGCGTCGGCCTGAAGCTCTCGTATACGTTCCTGTCTGGCGGATAATTGACGAATACCGCTCGGGTTATCATCGAAAAAATAAGCAGCGATATGGATTTTAGCTTCCATACCATTAACTTCCAGAGCACCTGCGGTCTCAACGCCGTTGATGTATTCGATGCCAAGCAGTTTGGCTGCTTTTGGGGCCGTCTGAAGGCTTTTGATGCTGGTATGTTCGGCCAGAGAAATCGCCCTGATGCCTTTTTGCGCGGCATGCTGCATGATCTCTTCAGGCGAGCCGGAGCCATCGATGGAGAATGTCGAATGGATATGTAAGTCGATCATCTTTGATTATCTCTCAAAATTGTGCAGTAAATATTCAGTAAACCAGTTTTCTTCAGATACTCGAACGTTTCATTCGATCCGGAGACAGAAAAGCACTGATTTACTCCAATAAAGCAAGCGCATTCCCATCCTGGCCGACATCAGGGTCGTATGCAAGAGAAAAATTTCGGTTCATCAACCGCCGTAAATCTTCAATTCCGAGTTTCACGGGCGGGGCATAACGTTCGTTTGATAAATATGCCAACATTTGGTGCAGAAGATACATGGCTGCCGGATCGGAATCGGAAAGGTTCAGTGAACAAACCAGCAATCTGCCCGGGCCAACCTGCCATTCAAACACCGCAGCCTGTTTTACGATCAGTTTGTAGGAACTGACGAATTCAATGATAGGTTTGAAAGGGATGCAGTCCAATACCACACCCTGAGCGCCTTCCAGCATGGCATGGAACTGCCAATCGCAGAATCCCTCATGCGGGAACGACGCCATGAGCGGATGGTCTTCAATAGCCGTCGCCGCCGTACCAACTGTGCGACCGCCTCTCAGGATTCGGTGTGGAAGCGATGCAAATGCCCCCGTTCCGAGAAGCAGCAATGACTCACCTTCCGACAGACGTTGTAACACCGTCTCGTCGATATCGGTAACTATAAGGTTATCTTCCGGTTTTTTCAGAGAAGGGAAGAGCCATATATCCCAGCGATTTTGTACTTCATAGCACTTATCCGAAAGCTGAGCTGTTAACGTCAACTTCCCGGCCGACGCCAGGGTCGGGAGAGTGCATGACACTTGCCCGAGAAATGTGTTGTCGCCGACAGGGGCGCGGTCAACCGCCCATTGGCCGCGGTCATACACGCGTCCGGACTTGTCGTGCAGCGCCCAGCGCAGCGTCCCTTCGGACAGTGCCCGGGTGTCGTAGAGGGAGGCAAACAGCGATAAATTAAGCCGGTCTTGATATTGAAAATTGCGCTGTGGAGGTATATCGCAGAGCAGCACGTTCTCGCCGTTGTATCGCCGCACGTCTTCTTCGGATTCCCCCGGTTTAATCTCAAGAAATTCGTTCAGTATACCGACGCTGTATCCCGTGCGGTGCCAGTGGTTGTCAAACGCACCAAGGTAATCATAGCCGGCCACGGGGCCGAGAAGGCGCACCTTTTCGATATAATCTTTGCGCAGTGAAGCGACCCGGCGGCACGCATTTTCATAATATACGGGAGCACGGTGATGCAGCCCTTCTTGCTGGAGGTATGCGCGGGCACCCGCATAAAGGTCCGTTCCGATCCGGGTGTCAATGTAACGATTTTCGAGATCAAGATCGATATACGTATCGAATATCCCCATTTCATGCGCCAGCAGAGGCCGGCGGTAAATGGACATACGCCGGCGTACCGAAGCCAGGTCATCAACGGCCTCGCGGATGCCGAGCGGCCCCGTCTGCGGCGCAAGGACATCGGAACACTTTTGAAGTCTCTCCAGGCGCTGCGGGTGGTGAAGGAGAGGTTCGGCAACGACACCAGGCATGTCGGGGGTAACGCGCCAGTCGACCATCCCCATCGCGTGCATCGGACAAAAAAGTGCGTCAGGGACGGTTAAATGGCATTCCCTGGCTAACTTCTCAACACGATCGACCATGGAATCGTCAAGTGCGATTTCGTTTCCACAGCAGTACAATATTACCGACGGATGCTTGCGATAGGTGGAAAGGATACCACTCCACTCCTCGTCGCTGAACCCGTTCGGAGCCTCCACCTGAACGAGCATACCCAGTTCATCGCAAGCCTGGACATAAGGCTCCGGCGGCGCCCAGGTGTGGAAACGAATATAATTGAATCCCAAAGCCTGCAATTTTAAGATGTTTTTTCGGTAAACTTCCTTGTCACGTGGCGGCGTGCAGGTGAGTGGGAAATAGGCATGTTCGGTCAGTCCGCGCAGGAATACGGGTCGGCCGTTCAGCATCAGACCGGTGCCGTCCGTTTGAATTCGACGCAGGCCGAAAGGCCGGCTGATGCGATCCAGTACCTTATCCCCGCTGCGGAGTTCCACAGTTGCCGTATACAGGTTCGGCGTATGGTCCGACCATTCAGCAATACCCTCACATCCTGTTTCCCAGACAGCCGTAGATGATTTGCCGGGAGACACCTCACCTCGCAGCACATCCTGTCCTTCACTGTCGTGAAGGGAATATGACAAGCTGAGACTGCTCATATCGCCTTTCAGACGGGTTTGCCATTGCAGGGAATCTCCCTGAGGGTATATGTACAGGTCATCAACCCTGGCCGTGGACAGGTGCAGGGTGACGGCGCCATAAATTCCCGCAGAACGTCCCTTATATCCGCGAATAACAGTACTGGCGCGCTCGCCGCGCAGGTTGGAAACGGCAAGCAGCAATTCATTCTCTTCCTCTGCTTTGAGCATATGACCGATTTCAAAATGGGCAGGTGTCAGATGCCCTTCATGTTTTCCGGCCGGTTCTCCATTGACAAAGACGGTAACGTCCATGACGGCGCCGTTTATGGTCAGACGCGCCAGATTTTGCGAACCTACACGGAAGCGTTTACGGTACCATCCGACGCCGATGAGATAAGGCAGCGAGCAGTCCGGGGGCTTGCCCTGTCCAAGTGGAAAGGTTATCGGACGGAAATGATTCAACCGGCAATCCCGAGACCAGAACTCCGTTTTCTCGATTCGGTCAATGTTATCATCCCAATAGCCGGGCACCGGCATACGACAGACAAAAGCATCTTCGGAAGGGGTGGTTAATTCATTGCCCGGATCGATTTCATAAGTAAAATCCCAATCGCCATCAAGAAAAATTGATTCAGAACATTGTACATTCATCACGAACTCCAAAAGTCAGCTTCCTCGTCAGTCCTCACATAAATAATCAGTAAAGTCCTTTACTTCATCAGAACCGTGACCAGTGCCGGTGGTGATGCCACGTGGTTCGCTGAGGACTTATGTCCTCCCCCGGAAGACCGGAATAGTTATGATAATTTGTCCCATTCACTGCGCAGGTAATCCAGGCTCCGGGGCGCTTGTTCGGGAAAGTCGTCCCATTTGCACTCAAAAGATATCCTCAAATTGTATCCATTAGTGCGCAGTGCCTTCAAAAACCCGGTATAATCAGCTCCGTCATCAGGCATTGGGCATTGGCGGGTAAGAGGATGGGCAATATGGACGTGTTGGAGTGTATCCGCCTCCAACAGGTTCCCGTATGGTTCCTGGTCCTGCCCCATGTGATAAAGATCGGCCAGTGTTTTCACATTGCTAAGCCCCAGTTTATCAGCTATGGAGTGAGCTTCCTTCACCAAGTTGATGATATTGCAATCCTTACTGCACAGCGGTTCGATAACAATAACAATATCATTTTCTTCGGCTATAGGATTAACAGCTGAAAGGAAATCTTCTATTTGGCGCAATGCTTTTTCTTGCGCAAAGCCTTCCGGCACGCCGCGAGCACCGCCGCTGCCAAAGACGACCCGTTGGGCCCCCATAGCAGAGGCACGCGGCAGAACCGTTTTCACATAATTAACCAGGCTTCCCAGATCGGCCCCCGGCCCTGTTATCTTGAGGTGTCCCGGTATAAAACAGTTAAACGCTTCAGGAACAATTGAGGAATTTTCGATAATCCCGCTCCATTCAGCGACCTCACCCGCATCAATTTCAGGGCTGATGCACCTGACCGGGGGCTCTATATAATCAAAGCCTGCTTCGGCAGCTTCCTCTATTTTGTCCAATCCACGGCATATTCCCCATTTCATTCGACATTCTCCGATTAAGGTTTAAATCTATCACGGGGTCGCAGGAACTGGCCGAAAAGGCAATAAAAGGTTCGCAGTGAGCCCTTTAAAGGGCTCCAGAGTCCGGAAATTGCTACGCGCTCCCCGGGACGCTTGAAAGCGTCCACTACGAGCCAGGTTTTCGCCCTTGGTCGGCTTGCCGGTCCAGTCCACGCTCCACGGTTGACGGCGTTCGATATGCAAATACGCTAAGCAAACCTGTTGATTCAGGTTTTGAGGTTAATCCACATCATCCGCCTGACTTTTATTAGCAACTCCATATATACTATCCCCCGGCATGGCAACATCTGCAGGGTACTGTGGTTCGGACGACCAGTCAACTTTCCAGGGTTTTCGGCGCCGGAACTCATCTTTAAATTTATTCCTGAGCACGCCGCGTTTTTCCAGCTGGACCATGCATGCGCGAGTGCAGCCCCGGGCACCGCCGACCGCCTGACCGGTATTGTATACATTTTTGGGTTTTTTATAAAACGGGCTCCACCATCCGGGTTTTGTGTCTTTGCTCATATACTGTTCATCCTCAGGCAGTTCGCAATCAACCTTTTCGGCGCCGCGAAAACCTTTATTGCAAGCATCACAATCGATTTTAGCAAACTCCACCTCGTTGCCCGCGAGGTTAACTTTGACAGTTTCATCTCCGCTGATCGCACCTGTGGGACAATCCCGGACACAAGCCATACAATTATTGCAGAGCTGTGGCCCATCATATATCGGATCGGGTTCCAGCTCGACATCCGTCATGATGATACC
>PUNP01000189.1 GCA_003551785.1 Candidatus Brocadiaceae bacterium
AAGAAGCGGTCGATCTGGTCGAGACGTTCCATTATCTGCTCGGGCTGTGGGGGCAAAAGATGCGCCGGGTCGAGCACCAGGGGCGCCGGTACGTGGTCAGCACCGGGCAAATCCGCGACGCGGACGCCGTTGTGGATGTGTGTGTGGTCTGGCGGGAGACCAGCGGCCTCGACCTGGACGCCGAGGCGGAGTGGCTGGAGGAGGAGATCATCGGAGACCGCACCATCGACCGTATTTATATCAACGGCCAGAGCAAGGTCAGGGGCGCCGAGCCGACAGAGATCACGTTCCGCGAGAAAATGTTCGAGGGGGTGAGTTGAGTGAACGGCCTGGTGTTCGGTATTCAGTGTTATGATGGAGGATTGATAGCCGTTGCCGTAATGCCCTGAATAGGGCATGGTTTGGTAGCCGTGGGTTTTAACCCGCGGAAAACGGGACAACCCCCCAAACGCGGGCGCCCCGGATGGGTCCCGGTGCGCGTTCGATTGATCGTGAGACGTGGAAAATTTGAATATTCGTCGATTGTCATGAACGTGTGCAGATGGGACATGCGGGGGGGGACGTGACAGTTAAACCGGTATGAACGCCTACCGCGCCCCTCCGGGGCGCCAACGTGTGTGGTGTGTGATCGGTGTTCCCCGGGTTAAAAACCCGGGGCTACCGAACCCGGCCCCTGCCGGGGCCATGGATCCCACGTTGGCGTTTTGATTGATGTGATTGATATTTCCATAACGGATGTTGACGTTAAATTATTGATGCCATCCCAAGCGATTCACGCAACGAATGTTGATATCGTGGCCGTTATGCCCTGGCAAGGGCATGGTTAGGTAGCCGCGGGTTTTCAACCCGTGGAAAATGGGGCAACCCCCAACCGCGGGCGCCCCGGATGGGGCGCGGTGTGTGTCACATTTAATAGGAGAAAATTTATGGCAGGTACATTCACAAATTTATTGAATCATATTGTCTTCTCAACGAAAAATCGTGAGAGTCGGATAACGGATGAGTTCGCTGGGGAACTATACGCGTATATCGGCGGAATTATCCGCGACGAGAGCGGGCATCTGTTGGTTGCGGGCGGAACACAGAACCACTTGCACCTGCTTGTTGTGATGCCGACGTCGATAGCTTTATCGGATCTTTTGCGCAAGATCAAAGGCAATTCATCAAGCTGGATCAATGAGAACAACAAAATGTCACGAAAGTTTGCTTGGCAAACCGGTTATGGCGCCTTTTCCGTCAGCGAATCGTCGAAAGGTGAGGTGACAAGATACATTTCCAATCAGCAAGAGCATCATAAGAAGCACACCTTTAAGGAAGAATTTCTCCGTTTCCTGGATAAAAATAACATCGAGTACGATAAACGTTATCTCTGGGAATGAATTGCGGTTATTATGCTGTGATTATGTTGTTTTAATTGGTAGCGTAAGGTTTTTTGCCCGAAGGAAACGTCTACCGCGCCCCTCCGGGGCGCCAACGTGTGTGGGGAATCGGTGTTCCCCGGGTTTGAAACCCGGGGCTACCGAACCCGGCCCCTACAGGGGCCGTGGATTGGACGTTGACGTTTTGATTGATGTTTTCATAACGGTTGTTGGTGTCGTTGCCGTTATGCCCTGGCAAGGGCATGGTTTGGTAGCCGCGGGTTTTCAACCCGTGGAAAATGGGGACATCCCCTAACCGCGTGCGCCCCGGATGGGGCGCGGTGCGCGTTACATTTTATTTGATGTTTTTGTGGGTTGGTTGTTTCCCGCAAGAAACGCCGCCCCTGTCCGTTTGGAGCCGGGTATGAGTTAGCATACCCCGTAGGGCGGCGGGTTGCGTTTAATTGCGTGATAAATGATAATCGGTTATGATGTTAAATGTGCATTCATTTTGCATAATTGTAATTCCATGTTATGTTGTCCGATAGGGTGGCGAGGTGTTAAATGTCGAAAAAGCGTGATGCAAATGTCAGCCGGCCAGAATTGCGACTGGTCGATCCCCCGTTCGGGTCTCACCTCAACACTGTTATTCTTGATCTGGATTACTTGCGCAGGAAACGTGTGGAAGGGACGACATGCCGGGAGATTTTTTCACAGCTCAAGGATATATTTCATATCCTGGAAAGCGTGGGGTCCGCGCGTATCGAAGGCAATCGTACAACTCTAACCGAATATGTGGAACGAAAAATCGAAGGGGGCGGGGCACTCGAAGATGAGATTCTGGAAATAAAAAATAATGAAAAAGCGCTTGATTTTATCGATGAGAACATCTCACATGAGAAAATAAGCCGGGCTTTTCTGAGCGAAATACACAAAATGATCACCGCCGGCCTGCAACTCCCCCCGCATGGTGAAGGCAGCAGAAATCCGGGGAATTACAGAACGGTTAATGTGACTATTGCCCGTTCCGCTCATTCGCCGCCTGACGCCTCTCAGGTAGCACCCCTGATGAATGAACTGCTGGATTTTATTAATAAAGATGATCCACCCCAGTATGACCTTCTCAAGGTGGCTATTGCCCACCACCGTTTTGCATGGATACATCCGTTTGATAACGGTAACGGACGGGTCGTGCGTTTGCTGACGTATGCTATGCTTGTTAAATATGGGTTCAAAGTCGATATCGGTGGCCGGATTATCAACCCTACAGCCGTTTTTTGCAGTGATCGCGAACGTTATTATGAACAGTTGGCTATGGCCGATCGTGGGGCCGAAGAACATATCGCTCAGTGGTGCGAGTATGTACTGTCCGGGCTGAGGGAGGAAATTACTAAAATTGACCGATTGCTCGACTACGAGTTTTTGAAAAAGAAAATTTTGCTGCCAACTATCCAATTTGCGCTTGAAAGACAATATATAACCGATGACGAGTTTAAAATTCTGCGGGAAGCGGCGAAAAAACAGGTTATTATGGCCGGGGATGTTAAACATCTATTTGAAGACAAACAAGCCAGCGGTATCTCTCGTTTGATCAGGGGACTGAAAAAGAAAAAGATGCTGCGTCCGGTTGAAGGCGGCAGCCGTAAATACATCCTTATGTTTGAAAACAATTACCTTTTGCGTGGCATAATCAGAATGCTTGACAAGGAAGCATTCCTGGCTTTTCCCGTTGATCAGTAGTTGATCTATGTAAAATGCTTATGTCCAGACACGGTGAATTAATATGAAACTCGAGAAAAAACTTGCCCTGACCGCCTTCCTCCGAAAAAAGTTCGGTGTGCGGGATGTCCATGATAAAAAATCCATCCGCAGTTACTACCAGCGGTTCAATGAGGATACTGCCGGGGCGGCCTACGATGCCGGTGGTATAAGCAAAACATGCAGCATCCTTCGTCTCATCCCCGCCGTCGAGGTGCCTGACGATCAATTGCTCCGGTACGACCGTAATATCCGCCGTCACCTCGAAAAAATCAACGCGCATCGCCAGAAAAGCGAACATATCACCTTCAAGTATTTCCAGTTCCTGGCCGGGTTCTACACCGAGTATTACCTGGACCGTGTGACGTCCGAACCGCGTCAGTTGATGGGCGAACTGAACGCGTTTGTCGAGGCGCAGTCCAACACCTATGGCTCGAAAGTCAATTACAGCGCTTTTGACGGGCAGGACATGAACAAGCTGGCCTACTGGATGGCGACCGGCAGCGGGAAGACGCTGATCATGCACCTGAATTATTACCAGTTCCTGCACTACATGCCGCGGCTGGACGCGCCGCCGGACAATATCCTGCTTATCACGCCGAACGCGGGACTCACGCACCAGCACGCCAGAGAACTCGACCTCAGCGGCATCCCACACCGATATTATCAGGAGGCCGACGGGGCCGCCGGAGCCGAGCCGGAGACCGTGAAGCTGATCGAGATCACCAAGCTCACCGACGAGAAAAAAGGCGAAGGCGACAGCGTCGAGGTCGCCGCGTTCGAGGGCAATAACCTCCTGTTCGTCGATGAAGGTCACAAAGGCTCGGGGACCGAAGAGTCGAAATGGATCGCGCGGCGGAAGGCGATATCCCGTGAGGGTTTTACGTTCGAATACAGCGCCACCTTCGGCCAGGCGCTCAATAAGGCGTCGGCCGACGTGCAGGACGAATACGGGAAAGCGATCGTCTTCGATTATTCCTATCCGCGCTTCTACGACGACGGGTATGGGAAAGATTACCGCATCCTGAACATGCGCACGCAGCAGAATTTCGAGGGGGATGGGGCCAGGCAGCGCGATGTTTACCTGCTGGCCAACCTGCTGAGCTTTTACGAGCAGAAATACGTCTATGCGGCGAATGCCGATGAATTGTATGCGAGCTGGAACCTGCACGACCCGCTGCTGGCGTTCATCGGGCACAGCGTGCAGGCGGGCCGCACCAGGTCGAGCCTCGCCAAAGACGAAAAACGCACCGTCTCGGACGTGCAGAAGCTGGTGCTGTTTTTGAACCGCGTGCTGGGGGATGCGTCCTGGGCGGTCGAAACCATCGCCCAGGTGCTCAATGGCGATTCCGGTATCACGGGTGAGGACGGGACGGATATATTTCTTGACAGCTATCAGCTTCTCAAGTCGGCCTTTCAGGGCCGGTGCGATGAGCTGTACGCGGACATGCTGGAGAAGCTATTCCACGTCTCGGCGCCCGCGTCGCTGAAGCTGAGCAACATTCAGTCCGCCGACGGCGAGATCGGGCTGCGGGCGGGCGGCAGCGATTCCTATTTCGGAGTCATCAATATCGGTGAGGACAACCTGTTTCTGACATTCGTCGAGGAGGAATTGGAGGAGCTGGAGGTGGAGGAGGGCGATGCTATCGAGAAATCGCTGTTTCAGGAGATCAACAAGCAGCATTCACCGATCAATATCCTGATCGGCGCCAGGAAATTCATTGAAGGGTGGAGTTCCTGGCGCGTGGCGAATATGGGGTTGATGAACATCGGCAAGAGCGAGGGGCCGCAGATCATCCAGCTTTTCGGACGCGGCGTTCGGCTGCTCGGTAAGGATCGCAGCCTGATGCGCTCGGCTGAGATGGTAAACGTGCGCCGGCCGGAAAATATCGAGCTGCTGGAGACATTGCAGATATTCGGTCTTCAGGCCAATTACATGGATCAGTTCCGCAAATATCTCAGCGAAGAAGGGATCGATGTCGAGCCGCGGGTGCAGATCGACCTCGATGTCCGGTTTCCCCGTCCTTTCGAGAATAAGGGGCTGCTGGTCATCAAACCGAAGGTCAGGGACGATTTTGCGGACGTGCGCTGGCTTGTGCTCGAGGTTGACGGCCGTGTC
>PUNP01000620.1 GCA_003551785.1 Candidatus Brocadiaceae bacterium
AATGAGTTGTAAATCAGCAGCCTTCATTGGCATTTACTATAACAACTTTATAGTAACTGTCAACCAGGTTGCCACAAAGTAATTTCAACCATTCAGCCACTCAAAACTGGCCATTTCGACCGCCGTGGCGAGTAAACACAAAAGTCTTAATCTTTGCGGTTGCGGTGTCCGCCCCTTTTATTTGTTGACGGTAGTCCAGCATATCCAACAGATTGTTTCGCCGGTTATCGCCTTGAAACTTTAAATTCAAATTCCTCGCTTCGGAAAATTAATCCAAAAGCGATTTTCAATGTTTGTTTAGTTCAAAATAACGAAAAAATAGGCTTTCCGCAAAGGCTGAGGATAGACATCGCCCAGGTTCACTCATTGTCGACATCGTCGCGCTGGTTGCTGTGTGAGAGCTGGTTTTCGATTGATTTGAGGGCTTTTGTTATTTCGTCGAGCTGCGTGGTTATGTCCCGCGGGGCTTTGTTGTTCTGCTGGAGGTGGTCGAAGAGCCGCCGCCTGATGCCGCGGAGGTGTGCGTTCATGCAGATGATCATGACGAAAAAAATATTGACAGCATGAATGATATGAATGCAAACAATTCCATTTTGTGTTTCTCCTATGCTGGTTTTGTTTTGTAAACACACCGAAAAGTATTTCTAATGTTATCGGCCTGTTCCGAAACCAATGGGTCGTTTTTCACCTTCAGGCTCAGGTGAACCTTCTATTTGACCTTTTATGTTTTCATAGCTTTGAATTTCCTGCTCTTTCAAAGAGGGGCGCGAGTTGTTTACAGTTTCAATCAATATTTCTTCAGTGATTTTTGACCTTGCCTGTAAAGCCTTTTTCGAAGCTTCATTTACTAAATGCTCAATATCTACGGGAACATAACCATCGGTTTTGTCAGCCAGTAAATCATAATTTAAGCCAAAGTCAACCGGCCTTTTCTCCAGCATTATTCTGAACAATGCCTTCCTGGCCTTGCAATCGGGCGGTGGCACCAGAAAAACTTTATCGATTCTGCCTGGACGCATAACTGCAGGATCAATCAATTGCGGCTGATTGGTTGAACCGATGACGAAAACCCCATCTTTTCCACAGTTATTCAGCTGGGTCAAGAATTCATTAACTTCACCTGATTGATGTGGCCCGGCTTTCCCGTCTCTCCGTGGTACCAATGCGTCAAATTCGTCAAAGTTAATAATTGTCGGCGCATTTTTGCGGGCATCATCGAAAAGCTGCCCAATTTTTTCCTGTGCTCCATGTACATATATGCTCGCCAATGTCGAAGGCTTGACTTCCACATAGTTATAGTCGGCTTCTTCTGCCAGTTTTTCCGCAAAGAAGGATTTGCCGCAACCGGGGGGGCCATATAGAAGCATACCGTTGGGTATACTGAGGCCGTATTTTTCATAAAGTTCTTTTTCCGCAAGAGCCCGAATGACATCCAGATATAATGTTTCTTTAAGTTCATCCATGCCTGCAATATCATCAAAGCCACGTCCTGCTGTTGTACTTTTTATACTTGTCTTGTTTTGCCCGTCGCTTTTAATAGAATTGGCTTTTGAGGTCTCGACTTTGATATCGCCGTTGAATGCGGCAAGCATCTCCTCGGCTGATTTAAATCGTTGGTCAACATCCGCCTCCAATGCTTTTTTGATTATTGGCAGCATATCTTCACTTTCGGGTTTTGCCGAAGCTGTACGACCTAGTGTCGGAACTTTCAGTGGCTTTTGCCTTGACTCCAGAATTTTCTCTTCCCATTCGCCCTTGTTTTTATGATATTCTGATAAATCCGTGAACCAGGGCGGTATGCCAAAAAGCAAATTATACATCAAAGCACCCGCAGAAAAAATATCGCTCTGTGGTGAAAATACATTATTGAAACATTCAGGTGCCAGATAATAAGGATTTAATCCCTCGCGGTAATAGACCTTCGTGGAATTATGAAAGTGTCGGGCATGTCCAAAATCAGTAATCTTAGCAACCTGAACATCACTTCCCATATCCAGCATAATATTCTGATGATTAATGTCGTTATGAACAATCGGCCGCTCTCGGGTATGCAGATATTTCAGACAATTAAGTACGCCGACTGCTATTTCCCTAACCTCCCAGGAATCCAAAGAATGATTACGCTTCATTTTTTCGGAAAGTGTTTCCCCACTGATGAAATCAAGCACTAAATAAGCGTATCTATGATTTTTGTAAAACCATTCTCCGCTGTCACGATAGCGAACAATATTAGGGTGGCGAATTTTTTTCAGGAATTCAATTTCTTTAATATTTCCATCCGGATCAAATTGAGTTCGGTGCAGCTTTGAATAATTAAAAAGCTTTAAAAAAAATGTCTCGCCGTTATCGTTTTTCACTCTATAGCTTTCAGCATGAGAACTTTGCCTGATGAAGAAATGAACCGTGTATTTATCATCTATTTTGTCAGAGCGGGATAATATTGTTTGAGATTTTTTCATAGCTTTTCAATAATTCCATCAACCAATCTGTCAAATCAAACATGCCAAAGAACACTTGCGCTCGAAAACGGTTGTGATACCTTCGAGGAAAATGTCAGGCATTTTTATTTTTTCGGACTCAGTTTACCTCTTTTCTAAGAATATCCAATCCCGCCTCGTCGTTTTCCGGCTCCGCAAGGCAATTAATTATTTCCACTACTATGGGATGCAGGGTTTCTTTTGATGCACCTTCCTGAATCACTTCTTGGGCCTGCCCGAGAAGCTGACGGGCTTTTTGAGGGTTTTTCCATCTGCTGCCACCAAAATTTCTGCTGTGATGCTGAACAAAGGCGATTAATTGATATACAAAAGTCAATGCTATAAAAGCGTTTCTCATTTCTTCTACAAGGATTTTCCCAGTTGCTTTATCTTCTAGGCGAACAACCTCGTCAACTTGGTTTCTATATTCTTCGACTTCCCTGGTGGTTTTTTCATTGCCGTAGTCATCATTGGCCTTTTCCAGCCTTTCAAATTGATACCGCAATTCCTTTTCAAGAGCAGACCATTCAATACGATCATCATTTTCTAATCTATCGGCCTTTCTCAAGCTTTTGTTCAGATTGCTGAACACTTCTTGTCTACGGTCGTCTTCCGTGCCGCCTTGGTCAAACCGCTTTTGCTGATATGAAATTTCCTTTTCCAGTTCACTCACTTCATTTTGTTCAATCAATTTATTGTTTTTGAGTCTGTCAATAGTTAAATGGGCCTTTTTTAGTTCCTCCTCCAGTTTGTCTTTGGACACTGAAGATGGCGGGTTTTCCGGTATTCCAACTTCATGTGTATGATCCAGGTAAGGGAAATAAGCTTCCAGTCTTTCAATTCTTCCTGACGATTTATCTGTGTATATCGTCAAATCAACCTCGCTGTTTTCAGGGAGAAAGGCCGGCACATCATCACCAGTTATAATGACATCATAAATGAACGTATTATAAATCGCTCTTGACCCTTGAGCGTCATACTCTCCCTGATACAGCCCTATCCTTATGGTGTCTTCACTAATACCTGGCCGGATATCCATTTTTGTTTTAAGTCCATTGACTGTTCCTGTCGCTGGAAGAGAGACGTTTTTCTGCAAACCGTCAATCAGGTGGAACACGGAATAAGGTTTGCCGATATCTATTTCAACCCCGATGCCGTGACTTAACACGGCCGCTCCGCCGCCGTCGCTGAAGCCCTGAATAATGGTGAAAGAATCCGGCTGTGTTTCCAAGCGATCACCTGTCTCATTGTAAAGCTCCACCTTGAATTGATTCGCCGATGCTTCTATTAACTGCACCTCAAAAATCTCACCCCTTTGATTTATTTTCTGCTTGCCTGATGCCCATCCCCATCCTTTATCACTGATTTTAATCACTTCGGCAAAAATCTCTTCAGGCATATCTCCCTCGGTCTTTTCAGGAATGGTTTTGAGAGTTACTAATGCTTCTGTTTCCACAGTGGAAGTTTCGTAGCCAATATCAAGTTGAATCTTCGTCTTATCTCTGGATGTGTCCATAATATCTTCCGGCACATCGACAGTGGATGCGTGAAGTGTCGCTCCCATGGCTACTACCGTCATTGGGTCGACGCTGGTATCAGGTTGTTTTATCTGCTTTTTAAGCATATCTCTAAGGATAGGGGAATGGGTGGGGCCGCCCACCAAAATCAGTGAATCCAATTTGTCTCCTGTTAAATTATTTCTGGCAATCAGTTCTTTTGTTATGTCAATCGCACGCTGAAAGATAGGCGCAACTATTTTTTTTAGATCTTTTTGATTGATTGTAACATCCAGTTCAAGCTCTTCGCCATCATCATCACAAGTCGGCAGATCACCAAGGTCTGTCAAGGCATTGTATTCAGGTTCAAAAGATAATTTGATTTTTGCCTCTTCCGCATGTTGTTTCAAAGCATTTTGAAAAATAAATTTCTTTTCTTTATCTTCGAGAATGCTGTCTATCGTGTATTTCTCCTGGAACCACGGTATAATCAGCTCATCGACCATTGCCATATCTATATCTTTTCCCCCCAGCCGATTGTCTCCGTCGGTATCGACGATTTTCATTATTCCGTCCTCAATTTTTACCAATGCCGCGTCAAATGTTCCGCCGCCGATGTCAAAAACCACCCAATAACCATTTTCGTGTTGTTTGTTCAAGCCATAGGCCATGGAAGCGGCGATAGGTTCCTGTAAAAGCTCGCAAAATTGAAAGCCCGCTAATTTCGCGGCCCGCATAGTGGCATCTTTTTGAGTAATATCAAAGTTAGCGGGAACTGTGATAATGACACTTTTCAGTTCGTCATCATTAATAATAAAAGACTTCAGTTTTTTCAACACTTCCGCAGATAACTGTTCAGAATCGAAATCCAAGCCTGCCCAATAAATGTGGTAAATTTCATTTGTTCCAATTGTTCTCTTAAATTCAGCGGCGTAACTCGTTTCATCATTTTTCCAACTTCGCAAAGCCTTCTGCCTTTCGGAATTCAAACCTCTTAGAGCGTCATAGCCGACTTGAATTTTTTGCTTCTTATTGACTCCCACGCAGGAAGGCATTATGAAGGAAGTTTGCATATCGTTTGTAATAATTTTGGGCTCGCCGTTTTCCATTCTGGCAATGGCCGAATTGGTTGTTCCAAGGTCAATACCGTAATCAACTTTGCTTCTAAACATGCGCTTTAATCTCCTTGTGATACTTCTACTTTGGCGAACTGGATCATTTCACCTTTATAATTCACCTGTGGCTTTATTACTTTGGAT
>PUNP01000292.1 GCA_003551785.1 Candidatus Brocadiaceae bacterium
CGTGATTGGCGGCATCCAATCTCTTATTCACTCCGTGGAACCCCTCGTTAACTTGAGTCCGAATGTCCACTAAAGTTTTCTTCACCCAGTCTATGTCGTTAGTATTTTTCACGGTTTTTTTATCATCCATAATGAAACTATTATATCACAGCCCAAATTTACCTAAAGCTATCGAAGTGTCCTGCCTATCAACTGGAGTTCTATCTAAATCCGAATTTCCATAAAGCTTTATTATAACATAAGATTAACGAACTCTTTCTAATGTACGTTGTGTGAAATCATCCTCCCCTTGTGGTGCTCTTGGCGCTTGTTGAACAGGCTCTGGGTCTGGCCGTAACACAGAACCATCAAGTATATCAAACAGATAATCCACAGCACCTTGTGTGCCTCTTTCTTCATAAGCACGAAGAAACTCAGGGCTAAACCTACTCAAGGTATCTCCACTGAATGGGGGGTGTGTTTCAATAATTTCACGAGCTGACATTTCACCCTCCTTGAATTGTTTTATTAGTTTACGAGCCTCAGAACCCTTTATGTTTCCAGCTCTTAGATGATCTCCAAGTAAGTTCTCTATAGGTGTAGATGCTTCCCATTCAGCTCTGGAAAGAGGTACAAGGTTGTCATCTCTATTGGAGCCCCCAAGTTGTAGTGGTACTACATGGTCAAGAACCATATCTTTTTTAGCACCACGCTCCCGTTTAATCGCCTCTGACTCTCGCAATTCCATTCTTTCAACTATAATAGCCCCGTTATCAACACGCCTAATACTTCTAAAGTCTTCATCTGAGAACAAAATTTCAAACGCACGTTTCGGGTCTGCGCCTACGCCACGAGCCCATAATCCCAAAGCCTCAATGAATGATTTATCATCCATGGTTTCACCATGCTCAAAGGGGTCGTTGCCGTTAGCCGCTTTTCTTCTCCGCTCCATTATATCACCAATCTGCCTGTCAACTTCATCAGTAATGATGATAGCCCCATCACCCCACGTTCTCCCGTATTCCATGAGTCTTTGGTATGTCTCCTCCCTCTCTTGTGGGTCTAACTCTTCCATCTTTTCCATTACTAACTGGGCTCTCATTCCATTAGCAATTCCTGTTCCTCGTAAATCTTCAAGGATAGGGAATTCTTCATTTTCTTGTAGAATATTCATCTGTTTCGCAACGGCTGGGTTACGAGCTGCGATAAGATCAAACTCCTCAGCGGCTTCATCGGGCTCCAACTTTCTAATACGACGAAGCTCCTTTCTAGCATCTTGTGCAACAATGGAGCCACCTTCCCTAAAGAATTCAATTCCGGCTCTAGTAGAGTACGGACCCAGTAAAGGTGAGATATACTTGTCTATCCCCTCAACACGAAACATTCTTTGATTTGAACGGTCTGTCATAAAACCATCAGTACTGGCTTTCATGCCATCAATGAACCTGTTGAGTGTAGAGGCACCACCTATTCCAGAGAAGCCCATCCCCCACTTTGTCAACTCTCTTCTGAGCGGATCAAAGTTTCCATGTCGAACATAAGCATCAACACCACGAACAAAAGATGCGGCATCAGAGGCCAAAGCAGAAGCGGGTGGTTGCCCACCAAACCGTGTTCTGTCGTCCATATTAAGAGCACTACCAAGAATCGGGGTATCTCCAGTGACGCCCACAGAGCCAGCACCGTACTGCAACATCTGTTCTACTTGCTCCCCAACCGCCGGGACGAAAACGGACGGTCTGAACAGCTTCCTTCCAGTTACGGGCTCAAGGTAAAACTTATCATAGAGATACATTCCTGTGAGCATCATCACAGCTTGATTGAAGCGTTCTGTTTTCTCAAGGGGCATACCGCCAGGCATCCCAGCGAGTGTTTTATTAAATCTGTAGAACTCAAATAGATACGTCTGAAAGGGGAAATTTGTTCTGGCTAATGTACTATTCTGTATAAGTGTTCTGGCCTCTCTGTTGTACCGTGACTGTGAAGCACCAGCAAGCCAGTCTGCTATAAAATCTGCCTGTCTGCCTTTTATACCCAGCCTACCCGCCATCTCGTACCCAGCACTCGCAGATATACCTGTAAGATTGTACTCCATAGCATCAGCATAAAGTTTCAGGTAATCATTTAGAGTGTCGTGCTTTGTTTTCATTATCTTGCCACCCAGGGCCTCGAGGTCACCAGCCCCCGTACTCCCAATACTTTGGCCAGACACTTTTGTCCTCGGTGAGGGCAACTTCATAACCTGTGCCCTTCGAGCTGAACTCGTAAACCACTTTAAAGAGCCCTTGGCCATATTAAGAGGACCATAAGCAAGTCCTAAAACCGGCCTACCACCTGCTGTAGCTCTGGCATTGGCAAGTATAATAGACGATGGTTGCACGAAAGTTGACCAAACAAGGTTGAAGGCAAGTGCTGATGTTGTTCGTGCCCTGTTTATTGAATCAAGAAACGCACGTTTACGAGAGTCGGGGGTTATGCCAAACATATTATCAAGCCAAGAGGGTTTACCAATCAGATTCTCTCTTATGTGTCTGTCTATTAAGTTTGATGATTTTGTAAAACCTCTACCCCGTATTACTTCATTAGCGACCTTAACCTGCTCAATCATTGGAGACATAAACACATCATTTGCAACAGCTTCGTGGTATCGTGGGAGTGAATTCCACAGGTTCCATTCGAGGTCTCTGGCGCCAGCATTTCTTTGCAGGGCGTGGGGGTTCTTACGAGCATTAGGAATAACGAAGTCGAAATTATCTACAATCTCCGTTCGAGGTTGGTTACGAACCTGATTCCAGAAATTAGTGCTTTGAATTGCTTCGGTGTAGTTTTCCCTAAATGGAATCTCGCTCTTCCCCAGTGAAAGTCTTGTCTTGTTGGCAAACTCTCGGAGTTCATCGTAATGTTTCCTTATCTCATTCCCCATCTGTTGAATATTTTCAGGGATGCCACCCTTAACAGCCTCAACAAGGCGTGATTCCTTGCCTCTCACTCTTCTCAAGAACCCAGGTCTAAGCGATGCGTTAATAGCATCCTCGGAAATGTCAGCCTTTTTTAGAACATCTATAATAGCTTGGCGAGCACCTTTAGATTGTATATCGGCATTTCTGAGACCAAAACCATACAGCTTGGATTGTATTCCCGTGGTTTCATTAATAGGCACGTTATATTTCTTTGCTATATTAGAGATTTTCGTAGCCTGTTGTGGCCCAAACTCCTTTACGCGAGCGGTGGATTCCAGTGTTTGCCACCCCAACTTAGTAAACGGTCCTAAATCACCATGCTTCGCTATCTGGGTAATAGGTATATTGTCTAACGACAAGAATGTATCGTATATGTTAAAAGACTGGCCACCAGCTATACCATCAACCTCCCTAAAGCCATGAAGCTCGAACTCTTTAGGTGCATACACACCTGATTTCCTTATCGCAGGCTTCTTAGATCCATCACGCATAATTCGGTTTGCAACTATATTCTGTTGTGCTAGTTCACGACCAGCTCCAGTAGCATCAGTACCTGTTTTGTTTATTTTGTATATTGATACTGGGAAATCTTTAGTAGATGAAGTAGGGAGTGCTTGTGTTGGTAAATCAACTGGTGTTACCTGAGCGGAGCCCGGAGGTGTTCGCGCGGGAGCCATGCTTCCCTCCATGTTTTTAAGTAGTCGTGTTATCTCACTATCATCAGTTGTCTTTGCAAACAATTGGGCATATCTTGGTATTAAATCCTCAGCAAAACCGGCTTCCCTCAAAACCTTAGAGGCAGCATTTTTATTTTTAGCTGCTTTCAGGGGTCCTTGAACAGCGGTAGTGGGAGCTCTTAGTACAGAACCAGTGGGCACAAAACTTAGAACATCAAGAGATAAGCCCACAGACTGCCCTAAGCGTGACATAGTTACCGATCTCTTGAGCTCGCCTGGTAGTTTCTCCCTCATTTTTTGCCACTCCTCATATGCTGGTGTTCCTGGTAGTGCACCTCTGGCAAAAACTTCCGTTATGGCTATATCTTCTGCTTGTTCAGGGGTAGCCCCGCTTCTTCTTAATGAATTCTTTGAGACATCAATTTTTTCCGTATCTGTTCTCCCTACAAAATAGTGAAGCCCCCCAGCTCTAATATCCGCCGTTATTGGAACATCAACGCCTCGTTCACGAGCAGACTTTATCTGCTGACGCTGTTGTGGATCACCTATAAGAAGTCTCCGAGCATCTTGAGTGAAGTCCTGAATAGGCTGTGGCAACCTTCTTCGAACTCTCTCAAGGAACCTCGGCTCAGGTGCAGCTTTTATCTCATCACCTGGTAACCCCCTCCTTCGTTGTGCCTCTTGTATCTCAGGCTGAAAAAACCCTTCCCTTCTAATATGCCTAACCGCAGGTGTGTCAAGTATCATTGGCCTTGTCAACTCTGTGTGAATCTCAAAGTCCCTGGGAGTTAATCCTCTTCTTTTGGGCTGTTGGGTTGGTTCCAACCCTGTTTTGGGCTGTTGGGTTGGTTCCAACCCTGCCCTTTTCATTACATTTTCAGTAAAGCTACTCATCTATCCTAAATCGATTACTCACACCAGGCGTTGCCGCCCTATCGGGTACAGGAATAGAGAATCCTGCTTCAGCAAGTTCATCTTGGATTTCGTCTGTCCTCTTTTGACCAAACTGTTCAAGGATAGCTGGGTTGTCCAATACTTGCTGTGCTTGTGGGGATAGGGATTCACGACCTGTTGCTCGTGGTGTTACACCTAACTCTTGAATTTCTTGGTTATATGCCTTTTTTAAATCTTCAATCATTTGCGGACTAAATGACATGGCAGCTTGTTCTTGCGCTTGCTGTAGAAACTCATCAAAGGTGGGGACTTCACCACCAACTGGGTCAGGGCGGGGGGAATCAATAATATCCTGTGCATCACCCCTTGTTATTGTTTTACCAGTTACCTGCTGAACATGTTGTCGTACATCTGCAGGAGTAGCGTTGGTGTTTTGAGCTACAAAATTCCTTGCAACTTCAAAAGTGGTTTGAGCAGCCTCTGGGATGACGGCGCCAGCGGCACGAGCCTTCTCAGCTGCATTCTCTAGGTCATCGTCAACACTAATTCCAGCTTCAGGGGCATTTATCATAAGTTCCATAACCTGCTGTTTTTCTCCCCTCTCTGTTTCCAATTGGGTCTGCCAATACTGCTGGCTTTGTTGTAACTGTCTTTGTATATCTTGGTCTAGTTCAGAGATCTCTTGCTCATTAACTTCTCTAA
>PUNP01000331.1 GCA_003551785.1 Candidatus Brocadiaceae bacterium
AGACTACCGGCGTCAATTGGAACAAGTTCTCGAAAAAGGGTTGGCACAGGGCAAAGCTCGTTTTCGTATGCTTCCTATGTCCGACTTCGGTATAGTTCAGCTTACCCGACAAAGAATGCGCAAGAGCCTGCGTCAGAGTACCTATACCAGTTGTCCTAACTGTCAAGGTACCGGTCTGTTGAAAACGCCGGAGACAATTTCTTTAGAACTCTTCCGGTTGGTGAAGGCCGGGATACAAAGGAAAGATACTGAAGGGGTCGTATTAAAAGTGCCTCCGGCAGTAGCTAATTACATCAATAACGTATTGAGAGCTCAGATAGACGATTTGGAACGTGAGTCGAAAAAGACTATATCCATTCAAGTTGATCCGCAGCTTTTACCGGCTGAAAGTGACCTGAAATATAAAAATAAGCAGTGAGAACATCATGCTTTATAATTGCGATTGACTAAAGGATGCATATTTGCTTAATGCTTTGTTTTGCACTTTATTTATATAACTAAAGATGCATCATGGGAAAGAAAAAGGCAGTAACGCTTAAAGATATAAGCGAAAAAGCAGGGCTTTCTGTTGCTACAGTGTCGGATATTCTCAACGACAAGCCCAAATGTTATGCCGGCGAGGCTGCACGTAAGCGGGTTTTCAAGTTGGTGGAAGAACTTGGATACCGGCCTAACCTCCTGTATAAAAGCATGCGGCAACAGAAGACCAATACAATAGGGCTGATTGTTCCCAATTTGCATGTGAACGTCAGCCTCGCCAATATCGAGGTCATAGAAGATATTGCATGGAAGAACGATTATCACGTTTATATCGGTTACAGTCAGAATGATATCGATAAAGAAGAAGATCTGCTCAAGGATTTTGTTAACAGGCGTGTTGATGGGATTATTTTGATTGTGGGGCGGGAAGGGGAAAATCGCAAAGAGCTCCAATATATCATTGACCATGCGTTTCCGTTTGTAACGATCGGTCGTTTTCAGGAGTATAACGTCTCTTCCGTGTCGACCGACTACTATACCGGCGGTCGTCTTGCAGCGAGGCATCTGAGTGGACTTGGATTCAGCCGTGTGGGTGTTATGGTGATGACCAGTAGCTGGGGGGTTCTGTCGAGAAAGGCTGGTTTTCTGGATGAAGCGGCCGAGTGTGGGATGAGTGTGCAGGACCTATGTTCCGAAAAGCAGGGTAGCCGGTTGCTGGACCCGGACAATTGTCCTGTGGTTACGTTTGAAAAGACTGTGAATCACAGTTTTTCCCGCTTCAGCGAAGGGTGGAGGCGGGGAATGCGGCCGGAAGCGGTGTTCGCCGGTAACGATTACATTGCATTGGGAATCGTAAGAGCTGCCACCGAACTGGGGATTCACGTTCCTGAAGAATTATCGGTGATCGGGTTTGATGATTCCCCCTCTGCTATTTTTTCTTTTGTCCCGCTGACAACAGTTCGGCAGAAGAGGGAGGAGGTTGGTCGCCGGGCAGTCAAGATGCTTTTTGATAAAATTGACTCTCAGGCAAAAGCGGATGCTCTTATTGAGGAAACCATTCCACCCGAACTGGTGGTGCGCCAATCTACTGCAAGGAAAAACTAATAAATAACACCAGCACTTAACCGCACAAGACCGAAAAATCGTTGCCAGCCCGTCCTTTTGCCGGCACAAGATATGGGGGATGCTTAGACAAGATTTGCCGAACATTGACAGAAAGTCATTTTTTTAAATATCAATCGGAAATACATAATGAATAATAAAAGAATCAGACTGGCTATAGTCGGAACCGGTAGCCGTGGTATGTCCTTTGGGAAAAGGATGAGTCGCAGGGAAGACGTAGAGCTAAAAGCCGTATGCGATGTCAATTCCGTCAGGATGGATTATTTTGTTAGCGAGACCAACCAAGAAGCATGCTGCTATAAGAGTTTGGAAGAAATGTGTGCCAAAGAAGAACTTGACGCCCTGATTATAACATCCCCGGACCGTTTCCATAGAGAGCATGCCATCACGGCTATCCGAGAAGGGCTCCATGTTTTGATCGATAAACCACTCGCTATTACCGTATCCGGTTGCAGGGAGATTCTGGATGCAGCTGAAAAGGCTCGGAAAACGGTAATGATCGGATTTAATTTGCGCCATAATCCCGTGCTTAATAGACTGAAAGGTATTCTTGATGATGGTATGTTAGGGCGGGTATTTTTAATAGAAAACCGTGAATTCTACCATGGCGGCCGAACGTATATGTCGCGCTGGAACCGGCGATATGAGGTTTCCGGCGGGCTTTGGGTTCACAAAGGAAGTCATGACTTCGACGTCTTTAATTGGCTTTTTGGTTTTCCCCGTCCCGTAAAGGTCAGCGCTACCGCCGGAAACGCGATATTTACCCCCGAGAATATACCTTTTAAAACCGACCCTGAAGTTCCAGCCGGGCCGAACTGCACCGATTGTGCCTATTTCGATAAATGTCCCGATAGATATGATATTCCCGCCGATCATCCGGCATGGGGCAAAGAGGCGGCAAAAGAAGATGGATACGTGAAAAATCTATGTATGTACATGTCGGACAAAAGTGTACACGACCATGGGATTGCTACAGTTGAGTATGAAAACGGCATGCGCGCAAGCCATCTGGAGTGCTTCACTACATCTTATTCCAATCGCCTCTACACAATAGTTGGCGAGAAAGGCCAGGCAGAAGTAAGCTTGGGCGACCTCAGAATCCTGGTACGACCACGTTGGAGTTCTGAAGAAATTATTTTTAAAATCCCCCAAGCACAAGGCGGACATGGGGGTTCCGACCCGTTGCTCCATGAAAAATTTATAGAGATAGTCAAAGGCGATGCGAAGAATACCTCTACCGCGGAGCACGGCTTGCTCTCGACGGCGGTCGGGCAAGCTGCCGAAATCTCCTGGAGAGAAGACCGGACGGTCTTTGTCGATGAACTCTTTTGAAATAAGTCATTGTCTTAACTTTAATCTCGCAGGCGGTCGCGTATGCTCTCGGCTTCGACCCGTATCTTGTGTTTTTCCGCTGCTTTATTGTGCTGGTTATCTCCTTCGGTACCTGATTTTCTTTTTGACAGTTCCTCAAGCACGGAAGCATCGCCATAGCATACCAGCACATCGCCGTCATGGATTTTTACATCTCCCCTCGGGGCGCCCAAATACGGTCCTCCTTTACGGTTCACACCCAGAATAAGTACACCTTCACGGGTCAGCGCTAAATCTTCGAGTTTTTTATCACACAGCCATTCGCCATCTTCCACCTCAATCTCCGCTATAGTATATCCGCGGTTGATCTCCAAAAGCTGCGCATAGTCCTTAACCTCGAGTTTGCTCCATCGCGCCAGGCATTTCTTTATTATGGTCGTAAAAAATTTATCGGCGGCACTTGACCGGGCCACTCTCCAGATGATCAAAAGCCCGGCAACCATTATCGCCATCCTCAGTAATGCCTGCATTCCATTGCCGCCGCCAAAAGTGATGACGAGAGTGGCGATGGCCGAACCCAGACCGGCGTTGCCCAATAACATCAGAATAGAGGCTATTTTACGTCGGGCGGGATCAACCATAATAACTTCCGACTCATTGGTGGTGAACCCCACTCCGGTAAAAGCCGACTGTGCCTGAAACCGTGCCAGATCGTCGCTCAGACCTGTCATTGAAAAAGCAACCGATCCGATACGCACGACGATCAGGGATATGATAATAATGACAAATAATGTTCCTAAAGAAGCCACGCCGAATCCTCAAAAATCTCAGTTTTAGATACACCCTCTCCGAAAAGGTTGCAGCAGGTTCGTAGTGTGCCCTTTTAAGGGCACCATAGTCCGAAAATTGCTACGCACAACCTGGGACGCTTGAAAGCGTCCACTACGAGCCGGGTTTTCGGAGAGGGGGTAGATAGTTCAAGATGCCTGTTAAAAAATTGAATATTTTTATCAATGCTCTTATTTACTATAAAGCTTTCAGGGAATAAAGTAAAGTAAGCGGGACTTTCAAACAGAGGCGGTCTCCGCACAAGAAGCCCGGAACGGGAAAACTCCCTCAACTAATTTGCACAACTATCATGAGAAAATCCTTTATTTGTCATTAAATCGTTATTATGCTTTATTGTATATGAATTCGCAGGGTTCCGGTGGGGCTGAGTTAACGGAGTTTTCATTCCATGATTCAAAAACATTTTTACTCAAGCTGAAGGAGCAGGTATTGATGTTCTCTTATTCCTACACGTTTTATTCTCCCATTAGCATATAGAACAAGAGCATTATTTTTCTCGTGTTGAGAAGTTGAGGCATCGATCAGGAGGATGGAATCTGCGTCTGAGTTTTCGGAGATATTTCCGGCATAAAGATATCCTGCTCCTATCTCATCGGAGCTTTTGCCCGGACAGGATAAATTGTTGAGCACGGGGACATAATTCGGGTATAAATCGCTCAAATCGCCCGGGTAGCGATTTTCATCGTTCCTGTAGTTTTGAAGTGCTTTCCATATTACCTCCATGTTTTTTCTGCAATGAGTTTCTATGGGGTTGGGGACCAACAGCATTTCCATTCCGCCCTCATGAATGAAGAAGGATGTTAAGGCGATAAGAGTTCCGCCTCCCAGAGCGGCAATGGCTATTAGTTTTCCGCGATATTTGTTTGATCGCCGGATGTGAAATAATGCAAGTACGGCTAAAATAACCCCGCTGAGTGAGAATGTCCAGTGCAAAAGCGTTAATAATAGGAAAATGATAGCAGCCAGTGCATAAGGATGAGCGGGTAAACGTTCGGCTTTAAAACCTTCGGAACGGGCTGCATCTTGAGAAACGGCGTCTATGTCATTTTTACCTTTTTGAATCTCGTCACTGAAAAAAGTGATTTTATAATGCGGTAAGCTGATGATGTCTTTATCACGCAACCAGTGAAATTCAGTCTTTTCCCCGTTGACCAGAAAGCCGTTACGGGAGCCGGGGTCTTCTATATACCAATTACCGGAACTGCGTTTGATCCTGGCATGAACTTTTGATACGGAACCGATATCCAGGAAAATATCACAGGTTTTGGATCGGCCAATATCTACCCCTTTGAGGGATATATATTCTATCTGTCTTTCGCCGCTGTCTTCATTTTTTATTTCTAAGTAGGGCATTGAGAGTATGGTGTATGTTTAATGATATCTGATCTATTTTCTTAGGGAACATTCCTACGACTCGGGTGACATGAATATCAGAATTGGCGAATTGGACTGTTGGTATTTCATTCATGACATTATCTGTATGTAAATAGAAACTTAATTGTCATCTTGGTATATTTTATTAAGGAATCGTTACATTTTCAAGTATTGTTCATTTTGCCGCCATTATTTTCACTTGTTTTCCCAGGATGGGATCATCCAACTATCCTTGATTGTGCCTAATGACATCGTACATTTTAAAAGTCTCAAAAAGATACGCAAAACGTTTAATATCAATTTTTTATATTAAATATTATCCTTGGTTTATGAAATATGCGGGTTTACCCTGTTCCCCGGCCCGTTCGACGGATATCGTCTTATTTTATTCAGCATATTGCTCAATTGTTCTGGAGCATTTTGATTGGGGATATTTCCTGTCCTTGCTTTCGAGGGATATAGTTGATATTTTTCGGCTAATTTCGGTGGAGTCAGGTTCGGCATAATGACATTGGCGCCTCGGGCCAAGGCATTCTCTCGGCCGTTTTTACGTTCAATAGCGGCAAGTGCCGTTGTTGCCGGCAGGTTGGCTTCGGGACATATCGTGCGGGTGAGTGCAAGCACTTTTGTCGCCATTTCATGTGTGGGCTCCGCCAGATCGTTCCCGTTATTGCGTGCCCAACAGCCTGCCGGTGTGTCAGGGTTCGGAATAAAAGGTCCTATACCCACCATGTCAAGGTCAAGCGTGCGGAAAAGAAGCAAATCCTCTGCAATGGAATCGAGGGTTTGGCCGGGCAGACCGACCATGATGCCGCTGCCAATCTCATAGCCCAGCCTTCGCATAATGCGTAACTGTTCAATACGTTCCCCTAAACCTTCCGGTTTGTCCGGATGTAGGCACGCATAAAGCTCCGGATCAGATGTTTCAAAGCGCAGCAGATACCTGTCGGCACCAGCCTCTCGCCACAGGCACAGCGTTTTTTCCGGATGTTCGCCTAAAGAGAGTGTCACGGCTAAACCCATCCCGGATTTTATTTTTTCTATTATCTCAGCGATACGCTGCGGTGCCTCAGCGGTGTTCTCTCCGGACTGCATGACCACGGTTCCGAAACCGAGTTCTTTGGCCCGTGAGGCACATTTCAGGATATTGTCCGTTGTCATCTGATAACGTTTAAGATGTTTATTTTCCGCCCGCAGCCCGCAATACATACACATTCTGCTGCATTTGTTTGATATTTCGACAAGTCCACGCAAATGAACTGCGTCACCGACCGTTTCCCGACGTATCCTGTCCGCTTCATCCCACAGTTCTTTAAGCCGTTCAGGATTTTTTTCCCTTAGCCATCGAAGAATTTCTGTTTTTTTCATAGGTCTTGCCTCATTCAGGCTATTTCAGTGAAAGGCTCCAGTGCGCGTTCAAATATACCATTGCTGCGCGCTATGATCAGTCCGTAGTTCGATATCGGCACCCCAGCTTTGCGGCAGCGCATGATTCTGTTCAGCATTTCTTTTCTGTTAAACATACAGGCACCGCAATGAATGACGATGTCATATCCCGAAATATCTTCGGGGAAGTCATGGCCCTGAACGGTTGTGAAGTTCAGTTCACCGCCGATATGATCCTGCAGCCAGCGAGGTATTTTCACACGCCCGATATCTTCCTCTATCGGATGATGACTGCAGCTTTCACAGATCAGCACATCATCGCCGGGTTTCAGGTTGTCGATAGCTAAAGCGCCTTCGACCTGTGTCTGGAGGTCTCCTTTGAACCGTGAGAACAGAATCGAAAAACTGGTCAACGGGAGATGACGTGGGGTTATCTCGGCGACTTCCTTAAAAGCCTGGCTGTCCGTAACGACAATATCGGGGGGGGCAGCCAGGCGGCCGAGAGCATCTTTTATCTCGCTTTCTTTGACGACCATGCAGTACCTGAATCCGTCGAGCAGGTCACGTATGGTCTGCACCTGCGGCAGAATAATACGCCCTTTCGGCGCCTCCTTATCGATCGGTATGACGAGCATCGCCATCCCTTTTTCGGGCAGCAGATCGGAGAGGATAGGCTGGTTATTGATGAAATCCGCCGGTGCGTTGTCCAGCAGAGCTATGCGGAACTCTTCAATACCTTTTCGCTCGGTGACGGCTGTCAAGACGAAGGGGAGACCGTTGTCGTCCAATTCCTGAAGCATAGGTTCACCGGGCGTCCATAAGTCCGTTTTGTTGAATACACAGATGACCGGGACGTCACGCTCTTTGAGTTCTTTAACGATTTCATGCTCGAATTCTCCCCACTTGCTATCGGCTATAACGACGCCCAGGTCGGTTCTGTCGAACGCATGCCGGGTTTTTTCTATTCTCATAGCGCCGAGGTCTCCAATATCATCGATACCGGCCGTATCGATGAAGACGACCGGGCCTAAAGGGAGGAGTTCCATTGTTTTCTCTACCGGGTCGGTGGTCGTTCCGGCATGTTCGGAGACGATAGAGACTGCCTGCCGGGTGATGGCGTTCAATATACTCGATTTTCCGACATTGCGGCGTCCGAACAGTCCTATGTGCAGCCTGAAACTTTTAGGTGTTTTTTGAACCATTTTTATTCTCCTATAACCCGAACATCAGCTAAAAATAAAGGTCACGCTTATTCGATGTTTTGATCGCCTCTAAACTCTCTTTTAGTGAGGGAGCCAGCTTATCCGGCACTTTACTCATTTCGCGTGCAATCAATTTCTCTCCTTCACGGCGCGTTGTTTCCGAGGCATAATCAATAAGGTATTCCTGCAGTGTGGTCAGAGCGTTCGGTGTGCAGAAATTTTGAATGAATCCCGGCCGGGCATGATCCATGAATTCTTCACCCGTTCTTCCGAGACGATAGCAGGCGGTGCAAAAGCTGGGAACAAAACCGTCCTCGATCAGTTCGCGCATGACGGCATCCAGCGGACGTGTATCACCGAGGCTGAACTGGCATCTGTGCTCTTTTCCATTCTCACTGTTTTGTGCATAGCCGCCGAGTTCGATCCGGCTGCCGGCGTCTATTTGCGACACACCAAGTTCCATCACGCTTCGGCGGATTTCAGGTTTTTCGCGTGCCGTCAGTATGAGTCCGGTATAGGGCACAGCAAGGCGAAGAATGGCAATGATACGTTTAAAATCAGCGTCATTTACCTCGAAATCTGTATTGAGGCCAACCCCGCCGGCGGGGCGCAGTCGCGGAAAACTGATCGTATGGCATCCCACGCCGTAATGTTCCAGCAGACTGTGCGCATGAGTGATCAGTCCCAGCACCTCGAACCGCCAGTCATACAGGCCGAAGAGCACGCCGAGCCCGACATCGTCGCAGCCGGCCTCGAGCGCGCGGTGGAGCGCATCCAGTCGCCATAAATAGTCATTTTTCCTGCTTCTTACCGGATGCATCGCCTCGTAAGCGGGATGGTGATACGTTTCCTGGAATACCTGATACGTGCCGATTCCCGCCTCTTTCACGGTGCGGTAGCCATCGACGTCGAGCGGCGCGGCATTGATATTCACCCGGCGTATTTCACCGTTTCCGGTGCGGGTTCCGTACACGTTCCGCACATACTCTGCAATGTTTTCCGGGGAATAATCCGGATGTTCGCCCCAGACCATGATGAGCCGCTTATGGCCCTCATTTTCAAGTGAGTGAACCTCCCTTTGCAGTTCTTCAATGGTCAGTGTATGGCGCACAGCATTTTTGTTTGAAACTCTGAATCCGCAGTATCGGCAGTCATTTATACATTTGTTGCCGATATACAGCGGTGCGAAAATAACTATGCGGTTGCCGTAGATATCTTTTTTCAGTTTTTTTGCCGCCTCCTGAATTTCCTGCGTCAGTTCTTCGTCCTGTACACGCAATAAAACGGCGGTTTCTTCAATAGATAGAGTGTTTTTTTCTAAGCTCTTAGCGATGATATCCCGAACCCGAGCCGGGGTGGGGGGGGCGGCATTAAGCAGATCGAGCAAGTGATCGTCATTAATGAAATCACCTGCATGTTTGCTGAGTTTATAGTGTTTTTTATTGGTCATGGTACAACCTCCAATTATTGAGTCTATTCAGCACAGGTTCGTAGTGAACCCTTTCAAGGGTTCCGTAGTTCAGAAATTGAGACGCGCATCCAGGGACGCTTGAAAGCGTTCACTACGAGCCGGGTCTTCGGCCAGTCCGTACAATTACACATGACACAGACAAGAATCCCGAACATTTCACGCTTTTCCAGCGGCGCATCTGTGGCAAATGTCAAACGCCGCTGAAAACGCGCCCGCAGGGTTAATCGCCGTTGGAGAACTCGCTTGAACACAATGTGAAATTTGAAAATCTCCAATGATACTTAACACATTAATTGTCAATTCGTCATATTAAATTTTGTCGTTTGTTTATGAAATGTTCGGAGAATGTCTGTGTTACTTCTAATGCGTAGCGAAAAAGACGGTTTTTCTGAGAAAAATTCCGAGGTCAGCAATTTCGAGATGGACGTTTTCGGGTACTTCCAGGAAAATCGGTGCCAGGCAAAGCAGTCCTTTTACTCCGCTCTTGACCATAATGTCTGCTATCTCCTGGGCTGCTTCAGCCGGGACGGCGATGATACCGACATCAATGTTTTCGTTTTTGATAATCTCTTCCATTTTTTCAACGGGATGGCACTGAACGCCTTCAAATGTTCGTCGATTTTTGCGTCCATCTTTATCAAAAGCTGCGGTAACCTTCATATTGGTGGCGTCTCCCGCCAGGTAGGTAAGAATCGCACGACCCAGATTACCTACACCCGCCAGTGCGATTTTAGCGGGTTCGGGCTTATCCATGTATTTCTTGATAGCTTCCAAAAGCAACTGTATTTCATATCCATGCGCTGCCGTGCCGTAACCGCCCACCACCATAAGGTCACGTCTGACCTGTGCAGAAGTAGAACCGGATAGTGCGCCCAGTTCGTGAGAATAAATATGCGTACGCCCTTTGTTATCCATCAGCCTGCTCAGTACCGAACGGTATATGCTGAGCCTTTCAATAATACAGCCCGCCGGTTTTTTTTGTCCTTTAACCATTATACGTTTCCTCAAAAATGTGTTTAATCATTTTTTATCTCTCGTTTACAACTGATCCTCATAAAATTAATTGTGTAGGGGCGACCGGCGGGTCGCGCTGTTAGGGCAACCTTGTGCTTCCTCGTCCGGGGGCGAACAGTCATTCGTCCCTACAATCGCTTCATCGTCCTTAAATAAACAAATATTGATTTTAATCCTTTATACACACCTTTAAAAATCAGTGTTGACCGACACTAACTTACCGTATTCCATGAGCTTATTCGCCAGAAGCGGGATGACTTTGCGGCGTGATAATATTCCTCTTTGGAGATACGTAATATCCTCTGATGCTGCGTTTTCAGCACTCCCGAGTATAATATTGACTCTGTCGGCTTTTCTCAGGCAAGTCAGCAGATCGCGCACACCGCTGTCTTCTTCCAGTTTTTTCGGGTCGGTATCCCACAGGTTATAGACCTGATTAAGGGTGATGCTCCCTTCAGTCACGATGTCTATACCGTCGATTTCAGCCCGGGGCGGTGCGTGTTTACTGGTTAATTTTTGCTCAAATTCCATTTCACGTCCTGTTTCGCGTGCCGTAATTGCTGCTGTCGTGCCGCCGCAAACGACTTTTGCACCGTCCATCCGCATGAATGTATCTATAACTTTCGAGTCCTCTTCCGGGTCTTCCGGCGGTCCGGTCAGGATGTTGACCACTCGCCCTCGCCGGCAGTCAGCACTGACGACGGTTGCATCGTCACGCCCGGTGGAGGATTTCTCTATTGCTTTGTCATGAATGCTTTTCGCCAGTTTTTTTTTCGCCGATTGGCGGGCCCATACATTGATGAACTTGCAAACTCCGTCGAGAGTCCATCCCCACGTCTGGTCGCTGCCCAATCCGGCCTGCGTGATTCCGTCGCTCACCAGCACAAGGCTGTCACCGTCACCGAGTTTAATATGAGTTTCCATGAGCGTTTCTCCGGATTCTGCGAATATATGGGCTTTGGTTACCTCAGCGTATCCATTGGAAATAACTATGGGCTGAGGTATCTCATAACTCACAACGACCGCCGAGCCGTCCGGTTCAATTCTGGCCAGTGAAAGAGCGGCGAACGGAACGTCATGTTTTCTGGCCTGCCGCAGCACCGGCATTAGATTCGCCATTGCCCGACGCGGAGAGATGCCGTCCCGGATATATCCTTGAATCCAGGCGGTGAAGAGCGTAGCGTCCAGGTTCGCTTTGATGCCGGACCCAAGACCGTCGGCAAGCACAACCAGCGTGCCCGTGCCGTCCCGTTTCCAGGTCACGAGATCGCCGCAAGGCTTGCCCTCCGTTTTAGGGCTTTGCGCGATGTTTATTTCGGGGTGTATATATTCCATGTCGACTTCTGTTCTTTTTCATCGTCATTAGTTTCTTTGGCGAGTTCCAGAAGGCGGGCGACAAGTTTTTCACCCCTGGCTGAATTCTCGCCGAGAATGCGTGTCATATGCTGGGCTGATTCGATCTGATGTTCGAGCAGTTCCTTAGCCTTCTCTACGGTTTCACGCCGCAGCTCGTTAAGGTCAGCCGTATTGCGTTTTAAGCGGGTAATATCATCGAAAATACCTACATACTGACGTTCATCCGGCAGAGCATAAAAGATTTGCCGGCATGTGAGGTTGTTGACTTTATGATCTTCTATATTTTCGACTATTTCGCATTCTTTACGCTGCAGGCGTTCAAAAGGTTCGGCATCCATGAGGTAGCTTACATGGCGGCCGAGCACCATATCCGAGCACATAAACATTTTCCTGAAAGCCGGGTTGAACTGCATAATCATGAGTTCACCGTTGAGGATGAGTATGCCGTTGGGGCTTGTTTCCATGATTTTGTCCGAGCGCTGTTCGGCAAGTCTGCGCATATAGGGGATACACATGCCCGGCTCGGCCATACCGTCAAGTACCGCCATACTCTGATCACGGCAAGAATCGTATCCGCAGGCTCCGCAGTTGAGCTGGTCTTCTTCGGCGGTTTTGCCGGTGATTTGCAGTACTTTTCGGATATCATCTTCAGTGTATTTTTTAATTTTAATGCTGCTTTCCGGTGCAAATGAAGTTTTTATGTCAATCTCCGGTTCCACAGCATTCGTGTTCAGTTTTGATGACTGTAAGTTACGTGTATCTTTCAGATACTTTATGGCGTTCTTTTTCTGTTCGTGTTTGGGCACTTCATGTATATTTCCGGGCCCGCTCACGCATCCGCCGGGGCAGAAAAGCGGTTCGAGCATGCGCAGTTCCTTACCCCATTCAGCGTCCAGTATGCGGTTGATATCACCCATTCCACTTACGGCAAGGGCATCACTTTCCGCCGGGCCAAATGCTATATTGGCCGTCAGCAGGCAGCCGCCTTCCAGGGCATAGAGCTGCGAGTTTCGGTCACCTGTCCGGTCAAAAGCGCTTTCTTCACATTGATCGGGTCGGACGCGGCACTCTTCGAACCATTGTTTGAGTTCGTTGAAGGTAAGTGCGCAATCCACTTTGTTCATACCCTCGGAGATATCAGCTTCATGTTTTTTCGCCAGACATGGGCCGATGAAGATGACTTTAAGATTTTCGCCGTACCGCTTCCGCATCAAGGCAGCGTGCGTGCGCATGGGGGAGAGCAGGGGGAGCAGGTTTTCCACCTTATCGTGATGATACTTTTCGATCCACGAGACGACAGCCGGGCAATCCGATCCTATATGAGGTTTCTCCGGGTTTTTCTCCACATATTCAGCTGCCTTATCGGCAGCGTATCGAGCGCCCACAGCGGTTTCCTCGACATACTTGAAGCCCAGCATACGCAGCGCGGACGGCAGACGACGACACTCCCACGGGCGGTATATGCTCGAAAAAGAGGGTGCTACAGCCGCAGCCACAGGACACCCGGAGTCGATGATTTGCCGTCCGGTCGCCAGGTCGCTCCGGGTGCTTTTGGCCTGCTGAGGACACTCCCGGGTGCAGGTGCCGCAATTAATACATCGGCTGCCAACGACTTCCGCCTGTCCGTCTTTCAGCTTTATAGCCTTGACCGGACATATACGCACGCACCGATAGCAGTCCCTGCACCGGGCCTTATTGGTGAACACAATTTGTTGGTTTTCCTTGTGCATTTATACACCTGCATGAACATGTTTTTCTATAGCTGCGCTTATTTTTTCAAGAGTCGCATCCCCGATAACGTCGTCTTCCACCATGACATTCGGAGCTGATTCGCAGTTTTCCAGGCAGAAGGTCGCCTGTACCTTGATATGTTTTTCAAATCCTGCTTCTTTGACCATCTCGAGCAACTCCTCAAGCAGTTCCTGCGAACCTTTCATAAAACAGTTCGTTCCCACACAAACTTTTATTCTTATCGGCTCCGGAGAGCTGCTTTCCAGGAGAGTTATATCGGAAATGTTTGTCCTGTCCTGGCTTTTATGTTCGGTATGCAAGAGTTGATGGGCAATTTTTCCGCCAATTTCTCCGAGATATTCGATGTACAACTCTTTCGCTTCCGGGTTGTCCTGCGATTTATGGAAAGGCATGGTGCGGTCGGTGTCATAAAGCCCTTTTGCCCTTTTCATGCGTTCTGTGACGTCACGGGTGACCGGCTGCCCGGCACCACCGACACATCCGCCCGGGCAGGCCATGACTTCGACCAGGTCATACTCACATTTTCCATTAATCGCTTTTTCAGCTATTTCGCGGATATTAGCCAAGCCGTGGACGATGGCCAGATTAAGTTCGACATCACCGGCTTTGACCTTAACCTCGCGAATACCTTCATCGCCCCGCACTTCATGGAATTCTATATCCTCTTTGACTTTAGAGAGTTTTTCTCCGGCGCACCTCAGCACGGCTTCGGTTACGCCGCCGGTCGTGCCGAATATGATACCGCCGCCGGTTTTAAAGCCAAAAGGCATATCCAGCGAGCCGGGCTCAAGCTTGTCGAAGTCGAGGCCGCGTTCCTCAATCATGTGGGCGAGTTCACTGGTCGTGATCACAAAATCAACATCCCTGACCCCGTTTTGTGCGTATTCGGGTCTGGCGGCTTCGAATTTTTTGGCGGTACAGGGCATAATTGAAGTGACAACCAAATTGTTCGCCTCGATATCGAGCTGCTTTGGCAGCAGTTCTTTTGCCAGCGCTCCGAACATCTGCTGTGGCGAGCGGCAGGTGCTCAGGTGCGGCAGCAGTTCGGGGTAGTTCTGCTCGGCAAACCGCAGCCATGCCGGACAGCAGCTGGTGAATTGTGGGAGGTTTTCACCGGCGAGCTTACGCTCAATGAACTCGTTGGCTTCTTCTAAAACGGTTATATCCGCAGCGAAACAGGTGTCAAAGACATAATCAAACCCAATCTGTTTGAGTGCAGCAGCTATTTGACCGGTGCTGACGGTTCCTGCTTCTTTGCCGAAGGCCTCGCCGATGGCTACTCTTACCGCCGGGGCGATTTGCGCTGCTACGATTTTCTCCGGATCGTCAATTGCATGCCAGGCCGGCTTTATTTCCCGCGCCGGGTAGAGCGCGCCGGTCGGGCAAACAGAGGCGCATTGGCCGCAGTAAACGCACTCCACTACATCCATATTGCGTCCGAAAGCGGGCAGCACCGCACTGTCGGCGCCGCGATAGGCAAAATCAATTGCGCCTATACCCTGGAGTTCATAGCAGGCCCGAACGCAATCACCGCACAGAACGCATTTGTTGGGATCGCGCACCAGCGAGGGGGATGTTTTATCGATTGGACGGCGTTTTTGGCTGTGTTTGAATCGTACCTCCTCAATTCCGAGCCTGCGTGCCAGATCCTGGAGTTTACAGGTGTCGCTTTTGACACATGTCGGACAGCTTTGGTCGTGGTTGGCCAGCAGAAGTTCCAGAGTTACGCGCCTCATCTCACGTATCTCTTCCGTACATGTGCGGACCTGCATTCCTGCCGCCGGGACGGTCGAGCAGGAAGCGACAATTCCCATTCCCTCAACGGCTACCAAACACAGCCTGCATGCGCCATATACGCTCAGATGCGAGTGGTAGCAGAAAGTAGGGATGTCGATATTGATTTTCCTGCATAAGTCAAGCAGGTTCTGTTCGTCTTCAATGGGCACTTCCATGCCGTCTATGTGCAAAGTTTCATTTGTTTTTTTCATTTTTTCACCTCTGGATTCAGGTAGTTTAAACACCGATGACGGCGTCAAATTTACATGCCTCCGCGCATACTCCGCATTTCATGCACTTATCAGCGTCAATCACATGAGCACCTTTGCGCTCGCCGGTTATAGCGTCGACCGGACACTTTTTGGCGCACAGGGTGCAGCCTTTACATAATTCCGGATCAATATACGGGTCAAGCAGCGCTTTGCATTGCTGCGATGGACAAGCTTGATCATGGACATGGGCGGTATATTCATCCTCAAAATACCGCATTGTCGACAAAACCGGGTTGGCGGCCGTTTTGCCCAGACCACATAATGCCCCCTTCTTCAGTGTCTCGGCGAGCACTTCGAGGTTACGTAGGTCTTCGGGGACGGCTTCACCTTCAGTTATATCTACGAGCATGGAGAGCATCTGTTTGGTGCCTTCGCGGCAGATAACGCATTTACCGCAGCTTTCATGCTGGGTGAAACGCATGAAGAACTGTGCAAGATTGACCATACAGCTGCTTTCATTGACGACTACCAGGCCGCCCGAGCCGACCATTGCACCCGCTTCTGCAAGGCTGTCGAAGTCCAAAGGCAAATCCAGATGCTCTTTTGTCAGGCATCCTCCGCTGGGGCCGCCGATTTGCACGGCTTTAAAGTTGGCGTCTCCGATCCCGCCGTCAGCATCCGTGACTCCTCCGCCGATATCAAAAACTATTTCGCGGATTGTCGATCCGAACGGAACTTCAATCAATCCTGTATTGGCCACAAATCCGGTGAGAGCGAAGGTTTTAGTGCCCGGCGAATTTTTCGTGCCTATCTTCCTGAACTCATCAGCGCCGTCTCTTATAATCAGCGGCACAGTAGCCAGTGTCTCCACATTATTAATAGCCGTGGGAAGTCCGTTGAGTCCTTTCTGTGCGGGGAAGGGGGGTTTGGGCATGGGCATGCCCCTTTTCCCTTCAATGGAGGCCATTAAGGCCGTTTCCTCGCCACAAACAAAAGCACCGGCTCCTTCCATGACTTCTATATCGAAATCATCATCGGTTTCCAGTATGTTTTTGCCCAGCAGTCCCATGCTGCGCGCATCATCCACTGCTTTTCGTGTTCGGCGCACGGCGAGCGGATATTCTGCCCGCACGTAGATGTATCCTTTATCAGCACCTATAGCGCGTGCGGCGATCATCATCCCTTCAATGACGGCGTGCGGGTTGCCTTCCATGACGCTGCGGTCCATGAAGGCGCCCGGGTCGCCTTCATCAGCGTTGCATATAATGAATTTGCTCTCACTCTTTTCTTTCAGCGTAAATTCCCATTTCTTCCCCGTGGGGAACCCGCCGCCGCCGCGTCCCCGCAGTCCCGATTTGGTGATTTCAGCGCAGACCTGCCCGGGGTCCATGTCCCAAGCCGTGTGTGCGGCGCGGTATCCGTCAAGAGCGATATATTCATTGATGTCTTCCGGGTCTATTCTCCCACATTCAGCAAGAACACGCCGGGTCTGCAGCTTATAAAAAGGAATGTCGGCCGGGCCGGTACATTTTTCGCCGGTGTTGGGGTTTTCATACAGAAGACGCTCGATAATCCTTTTATTTTTGATTGTTCCAGTGACAATATCTTTTACATCATCGGGTTTGACCTTAACGTACATGATATCGTCGGGTTCGATGCTTACCAGCGGTCCCATCTGACAGAACCCCTGACAGCCGCTTCCTGAGACATGTACGGGTTTCGGTTCCGCTGCCGGTGGGGCGGAAAGTTCAATCGAATCGATCACTTTTACCCCGACGGCATCCAGTTCTTCGATGAATTTATCCACCACATCCTGAGCGCCGTTGGCTATACATCCGGTACCCGTGCAGATAATGATACGCTGCTGTATATTTTCAGCGGCGTGGTGGTAGCCCTCAGTGATTCTTTCAAGTTCTAAAATTATTTTGTCGTTGCATTTCAATGAGTTATTCATCGCTATTGGCCTCCTTAATATCATGATTATCTACGATCTCATCCAGCATATCAAGGGCTTCACCGGGGTTGACGTTTCCATGTACCTGTCCGTTGACGGTAATGACGGGTGCCAGCCCGCAGGCTCCGACACAGGAGACGGTTTCGACAGTGAAAAGCAGGTCGTTAGTGGTCTCCTGTCCATCCTTGAGTCCCAGTTTTTCGGTCATGGCCTCATAGATATCCATTGCGCCCTTAACATGGCAAGCGGTGCCGTCACATATTTGCACGACATATTTCCCGCGCGGTTCGAGGGTGAATTGAGAATAGAAAGTCGCCACACCGAAGACGCGTGCGGGCGATATTTTCAGTGCCCGGGCTACATAAGCCAATATTGACTCAGGTAAATAGCGGTATTCATCTTGAATTGCCTGGAGAATGGGAACCATTTTAGCCGGTGCCCGGTCATATTTTTCCAGAATACGACGTACTTTCTGGAATTTTCTGGCATTAACATCAGTTTTACCTGCTGTTGAGTTCATTTTAATCTCCTATAACTGGTAAATTATTCACAAATTAAACTTCTCAAATATAGCCTTTTAATCCGCTTCCCCCGGTTGCTCCAATCCACGGCATTAACTAAGATTAAGACCAGCCCATCTGTATGTGAAAAATAAAACGCTGTGATTTATATAACGCTATTTTAAATCATTTTTTATTTCATTGCAAATGAGAAGGTTGGTTAATTCACATTTCTTTGGTTTTGGTGGTAATGTAACGTATTGTGAGAAGGTGTTATATGTGGTTTATGTTAATTTACAACGTTATTTATTAAACGTTCCGGGATGTTTTGATTTTTTTTAAAAATGTTTTTAAAGTTGAACGTTTACTCATTTCCCGGAATTTTTCTTTTTAAGGATACTTTTCATTGTAAATTCCACCCCATAATGTGATATAATCGTAAGTTCTTATTAAAGCCTGTTCTGAGCCACAGACAGAAATGTCTGTGTTACTCAATTCATCATTTTGTGTTGATTTATCAGTGATAATGGCCATTTTTTACGGAGTCGGTATATAAACGATGATGCAAGTTATTAATAAAGTTCTGCAATTTGGAACCAGGATATTCGGTACGGCGAATGACAGGATTTTGCGTGAGATTTATCCTGTCGTGGATCGTATAAATGCTTTAGAGCCGCAATTTCAGAAAAAAACCGACTCTGAATTGAAGGAAATGACGCAGCGTTGGAAGAGGGAGTTGAACGGCCCGAAGAGTTTTCAGGAAAAGCAGCAGATTCTCAACAGCATTCTCCCCAAGGCCTTTGCTAATGTCAGGGAGGCCGCCAGACGAATATTAGTAACCCCTAACCCCGATAGCCCTTATCCAACCATGCGACCTTTTGACGTGCAGTTGATAGGTGGTATCGCTATGCATAAAAACATGATAGCGGAGATGGTGACGGGGGAGGGTAAAACACTTGTTGCGACCCTCGCAGCGTACCTGAACGCGCTTACCGGTGACGGTGTTCATGTCGTTACGGTTAACGATTACCTGGCGCGCCGTGACTGTGAGTGGATGATGCCGCTGTATAATATGCTGGGCCTCACTGCCGGTTTTATCCAGTCAAGGCAGCCTGTCGAAGGTAAAACAGCCGCTTATGAGGCTGATATAACCTACGGGACCAACAGCGAGTTCGGGTTCGATTACCTGCGTGATAATATGAAATATGAAGTGGAAAGTCAGTCCCAGCTTAAACGCGGGCTGCATTTCGCGATAGTCGATGAAGTGGATAATATTTTAATCGATGAAGCCAGGACACCATTGATTATCAGCGGGCCCGTTACCCAGCAGTCGGACAAGTATTATACCGCCCGGCAGCTGGCGAAAGAAATGAAAGAAGATAAGCACTATGAAGTCAAAGAAAAAGAGCATACCTGCCTGCTGACTGATGAAGGCGAAGCTTATGCGGAAAATCGACTCAATGTCGACAGCCTCAGAACCGAAGGAACTGAAGAGTGGCCGCATTTCATTGAAACGGCGCTGAAAGCTAAGGAACTGTATAAAAGGGATGAACAGTACATCATCAAAGACGGGGAAGTCGTTATCGTCGATGAATTTACCGGAAGGTTGATGGAGGGCCGTGTTTGGAGTGACGGGCTGCATCAGGCCGTCACCGTTAAAGAAGGGTTGAAAATTAAGGATGAGACGCAGACGATTGCCACCATCACTTTGCAGAATTTCTTTCGGCTTTACGATAAACTCGCGGGTATGACAGGGACGGCCAAAACGGAAGAGGGGGAGTTTATGAAAATTTATGACCTCGGCGTTTTAGTGGTGCCCACTAACTTACCCTTAAAACGTGTCTCGCATCCTGATGTCGTTTACAGAACGCAAGATGAGAAATGGAAAGCGGTAGCCGACGAAATTTCTGAAGTGCATAAGGAAGGGCGTCCCATATTGGTAGGGACGACCAGTGTGGAGAAAAGCGAGCATCTGGGAAAACTGCTGCACAGGAGAGGCGTAAGGCATGACGTGCTGAATGCAAAACCCGAAATGGCGGCCAGGGAGGCCGATATCGTTGCTCAGGCCGGACAGGAAGGGCAGGTTACTATAGCGACTAACATGGCTGGTCGTGGTACTGATATCCGTTTGGGCCCGGGGGTTGCCGAGAAAGGTGGCCTGCATATTGTCGGAACTGAGCGGCATGAGTCGCGCCGGATTGATAACCAGCTGCGTGGTCGCGCAGGGCGCCAGGGTGATCCGGGCTCAAGCCGTTTTTTCGTCTCTTTCGAAGACGATCTGATGCGAATTTTTGCCCCTGATTCCATGCGCCGGTGGCTGCAAAAGGCCGGGATGGAAGAGGGGATGGCACTGGAAAGTAAAATGGTCAGCAGGTGGATCGAAAAAGCACAGAAAAAGGTGGAAGAATACAATTTTGAAATAAGGAAAAACCTGCTCGAATACGACGAAGTGATGGACGAGCAGCGTAAAACTATTTATACCTGGCGACAAAAATTGCTGAAGCGCGATGGGATTGAAGATGAAGTTGTCGCTCTGGCCGAAGATACTATTGTCGATGGTATGGATATGTATATCGATACCCGGAAATCTCCCGATGAGTGGGATATTCAGGGACTGGCCGCCTAGTTCGAACGCAAGTTTGAGCGAACTCCGGATAT
>PUNP01000165.1 GCA_003551785.1 Candidatus Brocadiaceae bacterium
AAAGCAATGGCGCCGGGGTTCATGCTCACTGCTTTGACGGCTTCTATGGTACACGCCATCTCGCGTGTAACGCGCAGGTCCCTGCGCGGTACGCCGTATCTGTAGAACACCTCCGCCGCCGTGTTCCGCGATGGCAGCCCGGCGGTTCTGATGGGTATGACGTCGTCCTCATCGGCGGGCAGGCCGGTGCCGCCGATGACGGTCCAGTCACGCGTCTCGCCGCTGAAAATAGCGCGAACCTGGCCGAGCGTGAGCGACTCCAGGTTGTTGGCCGGATTGACGATGATCCCCACGGCACGCCCGCCGAGCATGTGTTCGTCCGGCATCAGCTCGTTCCATTTCTCGCCATAGGCCCTCATTACTTCAGCATCGGGCCGGTCTTCGAGAAGCAGCAGGTCCAGCGCGTCGCCGTGGTCTCTGCTTTCGAGGAACGAACGCCCCAAAAAATCCTCGACGGCTGGCTTCTGGCGGCGCCGCACGCTGCTTCTGAGGCGAAGCGGCGCTTTGGCGCGCACGTACTGTTCGGACAGCTCCCGAAGCAGCTCCCGCCCGTCGCCCATCGCCACGACGGTGATCTCTTCGGTACGCCCGCTTCTCGCCTCGCGCATCCGCTTCTCCGCTTCGTATCTGTGCTGCTGGTAGGGGGTGATTAGTCCTTCAGCAGAGGCGATTTTTGAGCCTTTCTCGCCCGCGGCGAAGCGGGCAAACTCGTGCGCCAGCCGCGGCGCGCCGGGTCTGAGGTACAGCACGAGATATTCGCTCAGCGGATAGTCTTCCTGGATGACCGGCTCCGTGCCGGGCGCTACGAACGGCCCGTCTTCGCTCTCTCCGATCTCGAGGGTCCTGACGCCGGGAATCTCCCGGCCCTGCCACAGCAGCGTACCTATCGCGTCCGGGTTATCAGCAACCTTATCAGCAACCGCCCGCGGACTGCGGCAGACCTCTACATCCCGTCGCATGGCATAGGAGGTGCTGCCTATTTTCAGGCATGAACCCCGCAGCACCTGGGCGCTGATCGAATTCCACGTATCCTCTCCCGCGAGGGGAATACGTCGGGGATTCTCTTTTCTCTCCGAAAGCGGGAGATACCGTATAACATCTCGCACCTCCGAGAGGGTCATCTCGCTGGTTCGGTGACGTGGATGAGCGATGAGTGCAGCTTTCGCCTGACCGACGATGAATTCTTCATACCCGCCGGTGTCGCCGTTATCCTCCTTCGTCCTGAAATCGACGCGTTCATAGTGGATCAGGATGTCGGCCTCACCATCGGCGAACCGGTCGATGCAATCGCGGTCGGCCCACCTTTCCATCGTAAATCTTTCCACCGGTACATCATATTTTTCGCAAAATTCTCGAAGTATCCTTCTTACCAATGGAAAGCCCCACCGGTGGCCGCCGGCGATATGCACCGGCCGCCGGGGGGCATATTCGCCAGTCAAGCACGTCGCCGCTGTGAGAAACAGCAACAGCGTCGCCATGGCCTTTACTGCAACGCTTTTGCATTTAGGATAAAGATTCATCTTCCTCGAACTCCTGAATGGTGGGAAAGGATGGGGAATGCTTTGGAGCCGGTTTACTATTTTATGGCTTTCATCTCGTAGTCCGGCCCAACTGTGCAAACTGTTAACTCTATACAAAAGTGCATTTATTTACTATCACTCTTCTGCCACCGCAATTGGGGATAACCTTCTCTCTCCTCTATCCACCAGACATTCTCAAAATCCCAGTTTGTAAAAGTTTCTCTCCGTCTCATTTCTTTCGTTGATTTTGGCTTGGCTATGTCCAAATCCTTTTGCTCTGTTTTCTCACTATCGTAATAGCTATTTGAGATTTCTCCTTCATATTTATTTTCACCAACTTTGGTTTCATTCTTGGATGTAATTCCTCCGGTTTTCTCCTCTCCGACAACCTTGCCAATAGCATAACAGTTAACAATTCTACCACCATTTTCACCCACTAATCCACCCAGACTCTCTTTACCCATTACATTTCCCATTGCATAACTATCTTGGATTGCACTCTTTCCCATGTTTATTCCGATAAGTCCACCTATTTTTGCTTTCCCCACAACATATCCCTTTGCATAACAGCGCAACACTATTCCCCGACTTGCTCCTGAAAGGCCACCTATGATATTTTCTCCCTCTATGTTGACGTCAGCATAACTTTCTACGATATCTCCGTTATTCATTCCAACAAGCCCACCCAGAATTGAACTTCCATCTCTTATATAACCTTTTGCATTACAGATTTGAATAAGACCGCTATTCGTACCTGTCAAGCCGCCAAGGTACGAGCCCCCCTTAAGTTCCACCTCGGCCTCACTATTTATTAACTTCCCGGGTCTTCTTACTACTCCGGCTATTCCACCCGCAAAACTGCCGCCGGAAACTGTACCGAACACCCTGGAACCCACAAGATAACCCTCGTGCCTTCCGACCAATCCTCCAGTGTAAGAGTTCCCCTTAACATTTATTTCATCAAGAGTTAAATTTTTCACTTTTCCATCTTCCTGGATTCGTCCAAACAGACCAACAAATGTACCGTGAGGGCGATTAATGGTTAAACTTGTTATTTTGTACCCATTCCCATCGAACACACCAGAAAATCCCTTTCCCAAGCGCCCTGTCCTCAAATCTTTTTTTTGTTCGTCGGAAAGTTTTCTGGGGTCTATAGAATAACCTATCGGTTCCCAGCCTGTTCCATCACCATAACCGATTAAATCTATATCGGCGGTCTGCTTGAAATATTTATCCAGATGTTGACGCACCATGTCGAGCTGGCCAGCAGTTTCCACAAGGTAAGGATCGTTCTCCGTTCCGCTCCCCCCGGCAAATCGGTCTCTTTCCGCAGCCAGAACACTCCTAATTCCCCAGAACCCAAAGGTATGAAAGGAAGTGACCCCAATGAAAATCAGCAGAGCAGAAACTATAACCAAGCCAATTGATTTTTTGTTTCGGAATCTCATCATATCGTCTCCTTAGTTAAATTGTTATAAAAATGTCCTTATAGCGAATGGCTTCAATCTGTAAGCTTGTATTTTCTGGGTATTCTCTACAATTGTCACTCCAGAAAAATTTTCCAGAAACAATGAAAAACACATAAACCCCCTGACCAGATTGTAATGCCTGTCTCACACTCGTACGCTATTCATCGCTTCTTTTTTGGTCTTTTCCCAATGCTTTCGCGACATTTTCGATAGCCTCTTCACTCAGCGGAGGCAGGACCCTCACTTCAAGCCTCTCGTCCTCCGGATAAATATTATGACCAAAAAGGTATAGAACCCCCTCTCTAACGCGATAAACTTGCAAGTGCCTTTCAATTGTTTCCAGCCAGCATTCATTAATTTCCTGTCTAATCGATCGGTGTTCCTCTTCGGTAAACACCCAGCCGTATTCATCCAGTATCGCGAGCGCTCGGGGATGTGCATTAACCGGGCTGGTGTACTTTAAGACGATTTGCCGCAGCGCTTCCCTTGGTATTGATACGTATGAAGGTGATTTATCATCGGCCGCCTTATCTTCTTTCATATATTTCACAAACCGGTTGGCGATTTCTCTGCCCCTTTCAAAATGCTCTTCGCTCCCAAAAATCATCCCTTTTGCCAGCGCCTCAAAAGCTTCCGCCCGTCGCCCTGCACGCCAATCACATTTGGCCGCTGATAACCAGAGATCGCAAACATCGACACCAAGCCAGCCTCTCTCATATAATTGGGGGCTAATAAGAGTTTCACGCATATTTATTGCATATATAGCTTCGCGGTAAGCCAACGACGCTTCGTTATATAAACCATGCTCTTCCCATAAATTTGCTACAGCGAGTGCTTTCTTCCTAAGTGAGACATGACTTGGAATGTGCGGTCTACCATCTGCCCGGGGAAAGGAACGTGCTTCCAAGTTGCTTGCCATATCAGCCCTCTGTATCCATATACTCAGCGGTAATAAGCCCCCCAGAAGTTTAATCTGCAATTCTGTTGAAATTACACCAATGTCTCCAAGGGTCTCAACCGATTCGGCCGCCCACGTTTCCGTTATAGCCAGTTTCCGTGCCAGTTTTTCCGCTTCACTTTCTTTATCAAGCAGAAGCAACAGGCGCATTTGATATGCCTTTAAGAAAAGTTCCGCTGGCATACTATCGGGTATTGGTTTGTTTTTAAGTAATTTAAGAGCATCTTGTGCTATACTTTCCATTTTCGCCTCATCTTCAACAAACTCCCGAATCTGCCGTTCGGTTTCATGCAGATTGGAAACAGATTGGAGAAACACCGCGACATTATTTTCACTGACTACGCCAGAGAAGTTATTTTCCGTCTCATCTGCGCTTATGGCCAATATTGTCAAAATACCACCAAGCCAGAATGTGCAACCTATCATTACAATTGTTTGTCTTCCTTTCCAATTATCTATCATGACAACCTCCTTTTTTATAGAAATTTTGCGTTATGGGCATAAGCCACATTGACATGGGTGCTGAGCTAAGACACATTGCTCCGTCCACTCCAGATAATAGGGCTGCTCCTCCATCTGTGCAGCATAAGCTCCCAATTCGCGTCTACATTCAGTTTGATTTGCAATTATAGTGTCATCAAGTTCTTGAGCTTCTATCACCTCATTTATATCGTTTCTTAAAGCAGCTTCGCTCACTTCGGACTCCATCTCTTTTAATTTTTCCTCATATAATGTGTTCGCATCAAATAGGTCTTGCCAGGGATCTTGGTTGGTCCATTGATCGTAATGTTCTTCCTCATGAGCCCACACTTTATTATAAAAATCGCTTGTCTCCGGGAACCAAACGCTTATTTCGGGTTCCGAGCGATGAAAACCCCCCTGCCCTGTAACCATAAAAGTTCCGTTTATCTCTTCTATTTCAATAGCATCAACATTTCTAAGCTCAGGCCAATAGCATCTCCCGCCCCCCTCTACTTTAACTACCCACTCAAAGGGATTACTCTTACACTCAAAGTCCTCAACGGTGATTGTTACATAAATATCATAGACACATGTATATCCGGTATCTTTTTTCCATATCTCATCCGGTTCAGCAAACCACTGCGCTTTTTCCACTTGTGTTTCCTGATCGGAGGGATTCATAAAATTGACTCCAGGCTCATGTCCAACCCCCGCGGGCCACTCCGCTGTCCAGCTATACTGATAATCCTCGCCTTCAGGCAGCACA